>NZ_JBNWKB010000002.1:0-244330 GCF_050509525.1 Gaetbulibacter sp. PBL-D1
TGTGAGGTAATGTTAGACTTGTCAAAATCAAAATAAATTGGGTCTAAGTTTACTCTGTCCACTGCCACTATCTCTTCTATTGGATCTAGTGCTATAGCTACTGCTACTTCTTCTTCCTCTGAGCCTTCTACTGTTACTCTTTTACTCTCATATCCGTCCATAGACACCTCAAGGGCTGAACCTTCTCCGCACTCTACAATGAACTCTACAGTACCGTCCGAATCGGTTACTTTTGACAATACTTTATTCCCCTTACTATCATACATCGTTACTGATGCTGCGTTAATTGGGTTACCTGTCTTTGAATCGGTTACTGTTCCTGTGATAAGTACATCACATAATGGTTGTAGTTTCTTAATAGCATAAATATCATCGCTTCCTACTCCGCCTTCTCTGTTTGATGAGACAAAGCCTTCTCCGCTTTCTTCATCTAATCTAAATGCAAAGTCATCAGCATTACTATTGATTGGCACTCCTATGTTTCTAACTGGTGCCATTTTACCGTCTATCTCCTTGGTATGGAATACATCTAGGTTTCCTAAGCCCAAGTGACCGTTTGATGAGAAGTACAGCGTTCCGTTACTGCTTATATAAGGAAACATCTCTTGTCCTTGCGTGTTTACCTTCTGTCCTAGGTTCTCTGCTTCTCCTAATGTACCATCATCGTTGATGCTTGCCTTGTAGATATCAAAAAGACCATAGCCACCTGGCATATTAGATGCAAAGTATAATGTCTTTCCGTCTGCGCTTACTGATGGGTTTTTTACCGAGTAATTCTCACTGTTGATTGCAAAGCCTTCTACATTGCTCCACTTATCGCCTTCTTTAGTTGCTTTGAACAATTGCAGTACACTGTATCTGTTTTTGGTGATAGAGTCTTTCTCGTACATCTTCTCAAAGAAACTTTCTCTTGAAAAGTACATCGTATTTCCATCTGGTGAAAATGATACTACTCCTTCATGATACTTTGTGTTTACTTTATCTTCTACTAATGCTGCTGCTAGATAGGTTCCATCTGCATTCTTTGACATTTCATAAATATCTAAAAATGGCTCTTCGTTCCATCCATAGGTTCTACGTGAGGTGTTTCTTGCTGATGTAATGTACAGCTTACCATCTTGTAGCGTTCCTCCAAAGTCAGAATACTTGCTGTTAAAGCCCATGTTTTGGATGTTGAACTTCTTGCCTTTTTCTAATATCTTTGGTAGATAGTCTGGATTCTTCTTATAAGCAATGGCTCTATCATCACTTGGACGCATCTCTGCAAATCTAGCCATTTGTACATTAGACGCTTCGTACTTCCCATTGGCCTTAAGCATTTGAGAATACTTAAAAATCATCTCTGGGTTGTCACTGCTCTCCAGTGCCTTGGCGTACCAGCGTTCTGCTTCCTCTGTATTGAATACATTGTAATAGGACTCGGCTAATTGACCGTATACATAACTGTCGCCTTTTCCGTCTTCTACTAACTTTGAATATTCTTCTGCTGCCTCAACAAACTCAAACCTGTTGAAGTGCTTGTCTGCTCTCTTGGTGTCCTTGTTCTGAGCTGTTACACTTAATCCACTCAGCAAGGTTATCAATAAATATTTTTGTATGTTTTTCATCTTTGGTTTGGCTTGAATGGTTAGAAATATCTTGGTGATCGTGATACCTTCTTAGGAAAGTTAAGGTCAAACAATAACATGAACTCATGCGATGCTGGTGCATACCTCTTTATATCTGAAGTAACACTATCATAAGCATAACCTATACGTAGCGATGGGGTAATCGCAAAATTGATAAGCCCTGAAAATGAATCATCAAGCCTATAAGAGGCTCCTATCTCGAACTTATCATAAAACAACGCATTTAAGTTTACATCAAAAGAGGTTGGTGCATCAAAGGCTGACTTAACCAAAAACGATGGCTTCAACTTGGTATTTTGTGATAAGTCAAACACATATCCTCCTGTTATGAAGTAATGGCTAACTTCTGAGCCTAACTCAAAACCATTGGCATCAAGGTGTACCGAATTTAAAATATTCGGTACAGATACTGCCAAATAGTAATGGTCTGTATAATAAAATGCTCCTGCGCCTATGTTTGGTGTCACACTGTTGATATTCTCCGAGAAGAAAGGATCGTTGGGATCCACGACATCAAGACCTGTGAGTCCTATATCATGAAACGTTGCGCCTGCCTTAACACCAAACGCCAAGCGGTGTTCGCCTCCTAATCGAAGTGTATACGAGAAATCCGCATAAGCATTGGTCTCGTTTACTGGTCCTATGTTATCTGATATAATCGATAACCCTAATCCTACTTTCTCGCCTACGGGAAGGTGACCAAAGAATGTTCCTGTCTTTGGTGCACCTTCTAATCCTGTCCACTGCGTACGATACAGTAAACCAAAACTTAGATTCTCCCTTGAGCCTGCATAAGCTGGGTTAATGACGTTCATATTATACATGTACTGTGTGTACTGTGGATCCTGCTGCCCAAAGACCTGAAAGCCTACGAGCGTTAGTATTAGTATTGTGAGTCTTTTCATGTTCTTAGATTAATTTCGGTTAGTCTTATTTGTTGATGTATACCCAAGCACTACGCTTCTTTGCTCCATTCTCATAGATCATCGTATAGAAGTAAGTACCTACTGGTAACTCATCTCCACTATTGCTCTGTCCATACCACTCATTTGTGTAGTTATCTTTAGAATATACTAATACACCATTACGGTTGAATATCTCTAATCGTGTTACACCATAACTACTTAAATCAAATGTGTCGTTCTGTCCTGGACTTACTCCTGGGGAAATACCCTCTGGTATTATACAACTCTCTAATTCAACGATATCAATACCTGCTATATAACTACATGTTGTTGTATTATTAATAACTTCAATCTCATAATATCCAGCAATCAATACTGGTATAGTTAATCCGTTTTCACCATCAATAAGACCTCCATCTTGATACCAATTAATTGTTACTTCAGATTCTTGATAGTTTTCAGGAATTGCTGTTATTTCTATTGGTATTGTTGCGTTAGGGCAAACCTCATAGTCAAAATCTGTTGGGAAAGATGTAAATAATGGGTCTTCAACAACTAAATTAAGACTAGTAGTAGAGTAACACTGTGTTGCATTGTTAGTCACTCTCACATAAACTGTTTGTGGGTCTGACACATTTGTATAAGGACTTGATAACTCACCTACATTATCAATAGCATCTGCTTCAGTTAAATGATAAGATATTGTAAAATCATCTGGGTTTTGACCTTCTGCTAAAACTTCAGTATCAGCTTCATATAAATAAAACTCTCCAAAACCTGATTCATCACAAGCAATTAAATCGGAAGGAGTACTTTCAACTTCAGGGTTTGGTAAAAACTCTATTACAATTGTGTCAGAAATGATACATTGAGGGGAGAAAATAATTTGAGTTGTATATTCTCCAGCTTCAGTTACCTCTAATATAGAAGTTGTTGCTCCTTCAATTAAAAATCCGTCTTTATACCAAACGTGATCTACTTGAGGTGCTTGAGTGTCTAAAACAACAGGCTGCCCATCACAAACTGCAGTTCCAGCATCAATTGTTATATCAACACCTAAGTCTACTTCTCCAATATCAAAACTTCCTGCTTTAAGGAATACTCCAGAATCTAAGGCAGTATCAAACCCACCATTAGAATCATCTCCTATTACCAATTTTATGTGATATGTTTCTCCTATGTTAACTTCTGAGTATGCTGTAAATACAGTAGTTCTTCCATCAAAAGATGTAGGTGGTAAGTTATTTGGTGTATATCCTCCAAAGTACTCTTCATTTATAGCTGAACAACCAGGGTTATCTGGATGAATGTTTGTTACTAAAATCGGTGTATTTGTTCCTGGTAATACTGCTAAGTTTGTTGTTACACCATTTTCATCAGTTAATAAAAATGCAAACGCATCAGAATACGTACATTCAAAGGTTCCACCTGTACTTCCGTTATATTCTTCCGATGCCATAATGAAATCAAAACTAAGCTCATCATCTAGAGGAACGAAATCGAACTCAATTACAGTAGCATTACTAGATTGTATACCTACAGCTGCATCTAAATCTGGGTCTCCTAACCATGCTAATAAACCATCGCTCATTGCATTTTGATTAGGTCCTGCTGCTAAAGAAGCATCTCCTGTAGTTAGTAAGATTCCATTTTCGAACGGAAATCCGTCACTTTCTCTGTAAAAATATCCTATTCCATTTACATCACCATAATCTGTTCCTGTTGAGTATGTAATGTTTGTTACTTGAGCACAAGGACTATCAATTAAAACATCTAGCACTAACTCTTCTATAGTATAAGTTGTTTGATCAACCAAAACATTACCTGGGGAAGGTCTTATACATAAATCAAACGTTGTTGTGTTATCTTCTCCATCAAAAGAAAATACTCTTACATAATATGTATTACCAACAACTAAGTTTGTTACCGCTCCTGCGGTTTCAGTTGTACAATATAATTCAGTTAAATTATCACATGTTCCTTCATAAACACCAAAATCTAAATTAAATGTTCCTCCTGTAATATTAGCGAGAGAAATAATTTGTGCTTCACTATTAGCTGTAAATTCAAACCATACATCATCATGTGGGTTTCCAGCACATGTTCCAGATGGCACACCTGAGTCTGTTGCTGCTAGCACTGTACCTGGAGTTACAACTGTACAAGAATCATCAGTATTAACTGAAGCAACTGTAGCATTACATGGATTGTCATTGTCTGGTGGACAAGCTAATTGCTGTATTGCTGGACTATTAATTACACAGTTTGAATCTTGGTCATTACTTATTGTTACTACCACATCTTGTAAGAAAGGGAATGGTCCAATTTGATAAGTTCCTACTGCGTTTACAGGAACTGTATCAGCATTTATATTGTTTGATATTGTTAATGATGTTGCATCACCCATAGAGGTAACATTTACATCAATTAAAAACTGATCTCCATTATCACAATCATCAACTATAGCATAAGTTGCTTGTGGGTTAATACATGTAGCACAACTAACAGTTATATCAAGTGGTGTATATCCTTCGGTTTCACAACTAAATACGCCGTCAGAAGTTACTGTAAATGAAATTGTATCTCCTAAAGATTGATAGTTTACTCCAGAAACATCTCCATTATTTCCATAAAAATCTGGTGGTGTTAACTCGGTTCCATCAGTATCATAAACATGTAATTCATCCCAACCATTTTCTACTTGTCCTGAGTTAATTACAAAATTAAGCGGTGTTCCGTCACTACTAGTAAAAGTAAATACGTTGGTATCGTTATTTTCATAACAGTACACAAAGTTTACTGGACCAGCTGTACAGTCTACTACATAATCCAAGCAAATTTCTTGGGTTAAACTTGGGCTTAAAAGAGCACAATTGGCATCATCGTCATTAACAACAGAAATTTCAACTCCAGTGTTATTAGCAAATGGTCCAAAAGTATATATACCTGTGGCATCAACATTTTGAGGTGTGCTGCCTTGGTTATCACTTATTGTAATTGTTCCTGCCGATCCTAAATCGGTTAAGTTTACATCAACAAAAAATTGTGGTCCATTAATACAATCACTAACTACTTCATAAGTCGCCACTGGATCTACACAAGTGTTTTCTGTAATTGTTAATGTGTAAGGAGTACTTTGAGGTGATGGCCATGTTGAAATTACTAGGTAATAGGTTGTTCCTCCAGTAACAGAGAAGTTATCAATTAACATGTCTCCTCCTTCAAAGCCATTTACAGCTCCTGTTTCACATTGTGTTCCTATATTAGCACAATCTGTATATACAAAAATACCTGTATAAGTCCCAATTCCTGATAATGATATATCAATTGACGTATCAACTGCTGGTGTATATGAATATACTACATCATCTCCTCCTAAATAACCAAAACCTACACCACAATCGTCTCCAGGTCCTCCAGTATAATCATCTCCATAATTAGAAGTGTCATCTGTTGTTACATAAGGTAATGGAGTGGTTACCATTATTGGGTTACTACATGTTTCTCCAGGTCCACTAATTCTATAAACAAATGGTCCTGCCCAAATACTAAATCCATCTGCTCCACAATCTGCCCTAACATAAAACTCATAATCAGTACCTTCGGTTAAATCTGTTATTTGTAAACTGTTAGTTCCTACAGAAACTCCTGAGTCAGATTCAGTTGGCACTGGTCCTCCTGCAACTTGATTAATAACTTCCCAAGCATCTTCGGTTCCTCCTTCAATCCAACTTAAATCTACTGTTGTTGCATTAACTAATGCATCTAAACCTGAAGGATTATTACATGTAGAATTATAAACATGTACATTATCTATCATCCAATACCAAGCCCAAACATCTCCATCATCATAGTAAAACCTAATTTGCATATTAGCATTTGCATAGGCTGTAATATCTATATGTTGTTCATCTGGTGTAGCAAAAGTTCCTACGTCTGCTGTTTGGTTTAATACTTCTACCCATGCAGAACCGTCATAAACTTCTACAATAGCAGCATCTCCTCCAATACTATTAAAGTACTGCTGGAAATCTAAAAACAGTCCTGTTGCTGCTGAACTATCAAAAACAGGTGAGGTCAATGTCTCTTGAAGCAACGTTCCATTTCCGTTAGCATCACTGTCTACAATAGCTCCATTTGAACCATCTAAACTGTTAAAACCTCCCTGTAATCCAGATACCCAAGAATCTCCTGTTGCAGCTCCTCCATCTGTAATTGTCCAGGTTGCTGGTATTTCTGTATCAAAATTTTCTTGCAAATAAGTCTGCGACTGCATTGACAAGCAAATAATGAAAAACGAAACAAATAATGTAATTTTTCTCATTAGGCTAGTGTTTTATATTAGTTAAGCTTTATTTTTCAAAGCAATATTACATAGGCCCACCACTAACTATGATGAAGTCCGACCTTCTGTTCATCTGGTGTTGTTCCTCTGTACATCCTGATCCACAGTCTTCCTTAGGCTCACTCTCTCCTTTTCCTGATCCTGTTATTCTTGATCTGTCTATCCCTTTAGAGACTACATAAGATACTGTTGTCTTTGCTCTCCTGTCCGATAAGGCCATGTTGTATGATGCTGATCCTCTACTGTCTGTATGTGACGATACTGAGATAACCATCTCTGGATACTTTTGCATTACCTGTACCAGCTTATCCAACTCAAATGCTGCTTGTGAGGTAATGTTAGACTTGTCAAAATCAAAATAAATTGGGTCTAAGTTTACTCTGTCCACTGCCACTATCTCTTCTATTGGATCTAGTGCTATAGCTACTGCTACTTCTTCTTCCTCTGAGCCTTCTACTGTTACTCTTTTACTCTCATATCCGTCCATAGACACCTCAAGGGCTGAACCTTCTCCGCACTCTACAATGAACTCTACAGTACCGTCCGAATCGGTTACTTTTGACAATACTTTATTCCCCTTACTATCATACATCGTTACTGATGCTGCGTTAATTGGGTTACCTGTCTTTGAATCGGTTACTGTTCCTGTGATAAGTACATCACATAATGGTTGTAGTTTCTTAATAGCATAAATATCATCGCTTCCTACTCCGCCTTCTCTGTTTGATGAGACAAAGCCTTCTCCGCTTTCTTCATCTAATCTAAATGCAAAGTCATCAGCATTACTATTGATTGGCACTCCTATGTTTCTAACTGGTGCCATTTTACCGTCTATCTCCTTGGTATGGAATACATCTAGGTTTCCTAAGCCCAAGTGACCGTTTGATGAGAAGTACAGCGTTCCGTTACTGCTTATATAAGGAAACATCTCTTGTCCTTGCGTGTTTACCTTCTGTCCTAGGTTCTCTGCTTCTCCTAATGTACCATCATCGTTGATGCTTGCCTTGTAGATATCAAAAAGACCATAGCCACCTGGCATATTAGATGCAAAGTATAATGTCTTTCCGTCTGCGCTTACTGATGGGTTTTTTACCGAGTAATTCTCACTGTTGATTGCAAAGCCTTCTACATTGCTCCACTTATCGCCTTCTTTAGTTGCTTTGAACAATTGCAGTACACTGTATCTGTTTTTGGTGATAGAGTCTTTCTCGTACATCTTCTCAAAGAAACTTTCTCTTGAAAAGTACATCGTATTTCCATCTGGTGAAAATGATACTACTCCTTCATGATACTTTGTGTTTACTTTATCTTCTACTAATGCTGCTGCTAGATAGGTTCCATCTGCATTCTTTGACATTTCATAAATATCTAAAAATGGCTCTTCGTTCCATCCATAGGTTCTACGTGAGGTGTTTCTTGCTGATGTAATGTACAGCTTACCATCTTGTAGCGTTCCTCCAAAGTCAGAATACTTGCTGTTAAAGCCCATGTTTTGGATGTTGAACTTCTTGCCTTTTTCTAATATCTTTGGTAGATAGTCTGGATTCTTCTTATAAGCAATGGCTCTATCATCACTTGGACGCATCTCTGCAAATCTAGCCATTTGTACATTAGACGCTTCGTACTTCCCATTGGCCTTAAGCATTTGAGAATACTTAAAAATCATCTCTGGGTTGTCACTGCTCTCCAGTGCCTTGGCGTACCAGCGTTCTGCTTCCTCTGTATTGAATACATTGTAATAGGACTCGGCTAATTGACCGTATACATAACTGTCGCCTTTTCCGTCTTCTACTAACTTTGAATATTCTTCTGCTGCCTCAACAAACTCAAACCTGTTGAAGTGCTTGTCTGCTCTCTTGGTGTCCTTGTTCTGAGCTGTTACACTTAATCCACTCAGCAAGGTTATCAATAAATATTTTTGTATGTTTTTCATCTTTGGTTTGGCTTGAATGGTTAGAAATATCTTGGTGATCGTGATACCTTCTTAGGAAAGTTAAGGTCAAACAATAACATGAACTCATGCGATGCTGGTGCATACCTCTTTATATCTGAAGTAACACTATCATAAGCATAACCTATACGTAGCGATGGGGTAATCGCAAAATTGATAAGCCCTGAAAATGAATCATCAAGCCTATAAGAGGCTCCTATCTCGAACTTATCATAAAACAACGCATTTAAGTTTACATCAAAAGAGGTTGGTGCATCAAAGGCTGACTTAACCAAAAACGATGGCTTCAACTTGGTATTTTGTGATAAGTCAAACACATATCCTCCTGTTATGAAGTAATGGCTAACTTCTGAGCCTAACTCAAAACCATTGGCATCAAGGTGTACCGAATTTAAAATATTCGGTACAGATACTGCCAAATAGTAATGGTCTGTATAATAAAATGCTCCTGCGCCTATGTTTGGTGTCACACTGTTGATATTCTCCGAGAAGAAAGGATCGTTGGGATCCACGACATCAAGACCTGTGAGTCCTATATCATGAAACGTTGCGCCTGCCTTAACACCAAACGCCAAGCGGTGTTCGCCTCCTAATCGAAGTGTATACGAGAAATCCGCATAAGCATTGGTCTCGTTTACTGGTCCTATGTTATCTGATATAATCGATAACCCTAATCCTACTTTCTCGCCTACGGGAAGGTGACCAAAGAATGTTCCTGTCTTTGGTGCACCTTCTAATCCTGTCCACTGCGTACGATACAGTAAACCAAAACTTAGATTCTCCCTTGAGCCTGCATAAGCTGGGTTAATGACGTTCATATTATACATGTACTGTGTGTACTGTGGATCCTGCTGCCCAAAGACCTGAAAGCCTACGAGCGTTAGTATTAGTATTGTGAGTCTTTTCATGTTCTTAGATTAATTTCGGTTAGTCTTATTTGTTGATGTATACCCAAGCACTACGCTTCTTTGCTCCATTCTCATAGATCATCGTATAGAAGTAAGTACCTACTGGTAACTCATCTCCACTATTGCTCTGTCCATACCACTCATTTGTGTAGTTATCTTTAGAATATACTAATACACCATTACGGTTGAATATCTCTAATCGTGTTACACCATAACTACTTAAATCAAATGTGTCGTTCTGTCCTGGACTTACTCCTGGGGAAATACCCTCTGGTATTACACAACTCTCTAATTCTATAACTGTTTCTGATACTTCGTAAGTACAAGTAGAATCGTTATAAGTAATAATTGCTGTATAAAGACCTTGTGTTAAAACAGGTAAGGTTAATCCTGTTTCACCACTAATAAGACCTCCATCTTGATACCATTCAACAGTAACATCTGACTCAGAATACCCTTGAGGGATTAATGCTATTTCTATTGGAACTGTTGCGTTAGGGCAAACCTCATAATCAACATCTGCCGTGTTAAATGTTGCAACAGGAATAGGAAGCACAATTAAATTTACACTAGTAGTAGAGTAGCAATCAAATGCTGAATTGCTTTCAACTCTTACATAAATAGTTTGAGAGTCACTTGTGTAAAGTGAAGAAGTATCTATAGCATTTTGACCTGCTTCAGCATCTGCTTCAGTTTCATGATAAGTAACTGTAAACTCCGTTGGGTCTTGACCATTTAATATATCAGCATCATAAGCTGCTAAATCGAAATCCTCAATACCATCACCTGAATTATCATCACATGCTTCTATATCTATACTTGTTGCTGTTGGTGTTGGTCCTGATATTATTAAATCAAAACTTGTTGTCGCAAAACAGAAAGAAGCATCTGGATTTGCATCTTCTACTCTTACATAAATAGTTTGCGGGTTAGATATGTTAGTGTATGGAGATGTTAAAGCGCCTGTATCAGTTTGAGCATCAGTAAGCGTCAAGTGATACGTTACATTAAATAAACTAGGATCTTGAGCTCCTAATATTCCTGCAGTTTGCATTTCTAAATCAAAGTCTTCGATTTCGTCTCCTGAAGCATCGTCACATGTTACAATATCATCTACAGGGTTAGCAACAGGCTCTAATCCGAAAATAACGGTTACTTGATCTTGAGCTTGTGCATCACATTGATCATCATAAGCAATAACAGTATAAGTACAAGACTCAGTAACTGTTAAAACAGAAGATTCTTCTCCTTCTATTATGAATCCATCACAATACCACTCATATCTATCAGCAAATGGAGAGTCTGCAACTAAATCGTAAGAAGGGAAACCACAGAAACTTTGATCTGGTCCTAAATCTACTTCTATTTCAGCTGTGACGTTACCGTCTCCATCATCTCCTCCATTAGTTTGACTAATTGAGATTGTTCCTGGATCGTCAGAGAAATTAGTAACTAGTAATATGTATATTTCTCCTGTTTGAGCATTATCAATTGTTAAGTTTTCTACTGAAACAAAAGAGTAACTACAATCAACTATATTACCAAATGGGTAAAAGTCAGGGTTACTTGTATTGTTTGGGCAAGAAGGACAATCTTCAAAAGCTATTTCAGTACAAGAATCTGCAACTGATTCAAATGGTCCCCAAAGTACAAAGTCTACATCGATACCATTACCATTATCATCTACTTGAGAAATTTCAATTTCTATTAATCCTGGATCTCCAATTTGAATGATGTTCCATGTAGGGTTTGGTGCAGATCCTAAACATGCAATATCGTTAGGGTCTGGAATTCCTATAATATTTGAAGTTACTAATGCTCCACCTTCTTGACAGAAGTTTTCAGCATTTTCACAGATTATATTTGTTGGAGCATCTTTAATACATAAATCGAAAGTACTTGTTTCTCCTACAGAACCTCCTGAGAATACTCTAATATAGTATGTATTTCCTACAACTAATTCAGGTGTTACACTTGCTGTGTCTGCTGAACAATATAACTCGGTTAAACCGTCACATGTTCCTTCGTAAAGTCCATGATCTAAGTTTGTGGTTCCTCCTGTGATATTTGTAATTGAAATCAGCTGAACTTCGTTTAATGCTGTAAATTGGAACCAAACATCATCGTCTGGGTCACCACCACATTCGCCATCTGGAACTCCAGAAGGTGTTGCTTCTATTATAGTTCCTGCTGTTACTAAATCACATGAATTGTCCTCATTTACATTAGCCACTATAGCATTACACGGGTTGTCGTTTTCAGGTGGACAAGCCAATAACTGAATTGGTGAGCTATTAATTACACAATTAACATCATCATCACTACTTACAGTTACCACAACATCAACTAAGAAAGGGAATGGTCCAATTTGGTATACTCCTTCTGAAGGCACTGAAACAGTTGTTGCATCAATGTTATTACTAATAGTTAATGAGTTAGCGTCTCCTAAAGATGTTACGTTAACATCAATTAAAAACTGATCACCATTATCACAATCATCAACTACTTGATAGGTTGCTTGAGGATTTATACATGTTGCACAAGCAACTGTTACATCAAATGGTGTGTAACCATTGTTCTCACAACTTACTGAACCATCTGAGTTAATGTACCATGATATTGTGTCTCCAGAAGATTGGAATGTCAATCCTGCTGGGTTTGGTGTATTTTGGTTGTATAGTATTGTTCCATCTGAATCTATTACAACTAACTCGTCACAACAACCTTCCATTTGACCATCATTTATTGTAAGGTTAAGAGGTAGTCCATTTGAACTTGTATAAGTAAATGTTGCTACTGATGGATCATCGTCTATATTATTAAAGTAACAGAATGTTGTGTTTACTGGCCCTAAGTCGCAGTCAACAATATTATCTAGACAATATTCTTCTGTTAAACTAGCACTTACCAATGTACAGTTAGCATCATCATCGTTTGCTGCTGTCATGATAACTGGTGTACCGTGTGCATATGGACCAAAAGTATAAACTCCTACTGCATCAACTGTTTGTGGTGTACTGCCTTGGTCGTCACTAATTGTAATGGTTCCTGCTGAACCTAAACTAGTTAAATCAACTTCTACTAAAAATTGATTTCCATTAGTACAATCGCTAACCGTTGAAAAAGTAGCTTCTGCATTCTCACAAGTTGCACAAGCAACTGTAACATCAAATGGTGTATAACCATTGCTCTCACAACTTACTGAACCATCTGAGTTAATGTACCATGATATTGTGTCTCCTGAAGATTGGAATGTCAATCCTGCTGGGTTTGGTGTATTTTGGTTGTATAGTATTGTTCCATCTGAATCTATTACAACTAATTCATCACAACAACCTTCCATTTGACCTGCGTTTATAGTCAGGTTCAATTGGCTACCATCTGTACTTGTATAACTAAAAGTTGCTACTGATGGATCGTCGTCTATATTATTAAAGTAACAGAATGTTGTGTTTACTGGTCCTACCGCACAATCTACGATATTGTCTAAACAATAGTTCTCAGTTAAACTAGCACTTACCAATGTACAGTTTGAATCATCATCGTTTGCTGCTGTCATTATTACTGGTGTACCATGAGCATATGGACCAAAAGTATAAACTCCTACTGCATCAACTGTTTGTGGTGTACTGCCTTGGTCGTCACTAATTGTAATTGTTCCTGCCGAACCTAAACTAGTTAAATCAACTTCTACTAAAAATTGATTTCCATTAGTACAATCGCTAACCGTTGAAAAAGTAGCTTCTGGATTTTCACAAGTTGCACAAGCAACTGTTACATCAAATGGTGTATAACCATTGCTTTCGCAACTTACTGAGACATCTGAATTAACATACCATGATATTGTATCTCCAGAAGATTGGAATGTCAATCCTGCTGGGTTTGGTGTATTTTGGTTGTATAGTATTGTCCCATCTGAATCTATTACAACTAATTCATCACAACAACTTTCCATTTGACCTGCATTTATCGTCAGGTTCAATTGGCTACCATCTGTACTTGTATAACTAAAAGTTGCTACTGATGGATCGTCGTCAATATTATTAAAGTAACAGAATGTCGTATTTACTGGTCCTACTGCACAATCTACGATATTGTCTAAACAATAGTTCTCAGTTAAACTAGTACTTACCAATGTACAGTTTGAATCATCATCATTTGCTGCTGTCATAATAACTGGTGTACCGTGTGCATATGGGCCAAAAGTATAAACTCCTACTGCATCAACTGTTTGTGGTGTACTACCTTGGTCGTCACTAATTGTAATTGTCCCTGCTGAACCTAAACTAGTTAAATCAACTTCTACTAAAAATTGATCACCATTAGCACAATCGCTAACCGTTGAAAATATTGCCTCAGCGTCTACACAAGTGTTTTCAGTAATTGTTAATGTATATGGTGTACTTTGAGGCGATGGCCATGTTGAAATTACTATATAATAGGTTGTTCCACTTGTAACAGTGTAATTATCTATCAGCATATCTCCTCCGGCAAATCCATTTACAGCTCCTGTTTCACATTGCGAACCTATGTTAGCACAATCTGTATATACAAAGATACCTGTATAAGTACCTACACCTGATAATGCAATATCAATTGAAGTATCAACTGCTGATGTATATGAATACACAACATCATCTCCTCCTAAATATCCTGAAGTTGAACCACAGTTAGCTCCTGGTCCTCCAGTGTAATCATCTCCATAATTAGAAGTATCATCTGTTGTTACATAAGGTAATGGTGTGGTTACCATTATTGGGTTGCTACAAATAGAACCTGCTGGTGGCTCTTCTCTAGTTGTAAAACTTAACTCAGCACATCCTTGAGCATCTCCATTAGAATTATATGGTGTTACATTAACAAAATACTCAGTACTATAAGCTAACGGAGTGCTTGGTGTATAAGTTAACACGTTTCCTAAATCTAGGTCATTTACAATATCGACACCTCCTGTAGATGTTCCTATAGAAATTCTATATCCTGTTGCTCCACCAGTAGCTTGAGTCCAATTGATAGCTGTATCTTCAAGTACATCAATCGAATCGTCAACTGGAGTGGTAAAAGTAGAACAAGATGGAGGGTCTACTAATTCTACAGCATTAAACGCTGTAACATCAAAATCTAAGTCATTTGGTGATCCCCATTGCCCAATTGCAATGTAAACGGTTTCACCTGCTCCAACATTTGCTAAAACTGTCTGAGACACATTACCTGTTGTTGAACTTGCAGATGCTAAACACCCTTCTAGAGCAGTACCATTACAATCAGAAAAGATCCCAATACCATTCCAACCATTTCTGGTAAAAATAGTCATAGATATTTCTTCATCGTTAGCTCCAGCGGTATACCCAAAAAGGTACACATCATCATCCCAGTAGAATGCATTTGAAGTACATGAATCTGGATTTGGGTCATTCCAATCTTCAATTCCAGCTGTTCCTGGTGTAGTTATCCCGTCAGCTGTATAACCATCGGTTATCATAATAGGGGAATCGCAGCTAAATTGCGCTATTGATGTTTGGCAAAATGCCAACAAAAAGCTTAAACTTAGCCAAATAGTAATTTTTTTCATTTGGTTTTAGCAGTTAATAATTGAACAAATTATTTTATATAATCTCAAGATATTGATTGTTAATACCTTAATACTATGTTTATAAAAATTAATCTGGGGTTATAAACAATCATAGTATTTAAGCAATACCTGATAAGCTACCGAAGATAAAAAAAAAGTATCTTAACAACCCATTAACATTATGATAATAGATTAAATGCATTTATCTCCGATAAAATGATTAAGCACTTTTTTAATCTGTTTTTCTTAACTCAATAAATACTGGAAAATGATCACTAAATCCGCCTTTGTATTTTTTTCCAACAAAAGTTCTGTAAGGCTGACCTTTATACTTACCATTATATTGTGTTAAAAATTTTGAGTCAAAAATATTGGCGTCAGAAAATTTTAATGTATTTGGTTTAGTCTCAAGAAAATTTATCGATACCATTATTTGGTCAAAAACATTCCAATTAAAATCATGATTAAGACTTCCTTTGTCAATGCTTCTTAAATTTTGCATTGGATTATAAAGGTTTGCACCTGCCACTAACTCTTCAACACTATCATCATTTGGGTTGTCATTAAAATCGCCCATAACAATAATTTTTGAATTTGGATTCTCTTGTTTTAAACGGTTAACAACTTCAATATTCTTTTGAGCAGCCAACACTCTTTTATATGATGATGCTTCTTCACCTTCTCTTCTTGATGGCCAATGGTTAACTATAATATGTATTTCCTCTCCTCCCAACATACCAGAAACCAAAAGAACATCTCTAGTGAAATCTATTTCACCATCTTCATCTGTGATGAAAACATTGAAGGTTTCAGAAGAGTTTACAGTAAATACATCCTTATTATATATAAGAGCAACATCTATTCCTCGTTCATCAAGTGAATTATAATGCACATAATCGTAATTAATGGATTGCAAATCTTTACTCGCAAGCAAATCTTTTAATACACGCTTATTTTCAACCTCAGCTAAACCAATAATTGCTGGAGGTGTAGTATTCTCATCAGTTCCAATCTGTGAAATTACCGATCCAATTTTGTAAATTTTCCTATCGTATTTTTTTTGAGTCCATCTTTTATCCGAAGTTGGTAAAAAATCATCATCATTAGTAAATGGATCATTATGAATGTCGAATAAATTTTCAATATTATAAAACGCTATCGTGTATTGCATTGAATGTGGTTTTGCTTAAAAGAATAGACTAAAGGAAGCTCTAAAAATAAGAAAATTAAACTGCAAACAATTGTGTAACTTTGTGCTTTAAATTAATATATGCTAGAAAAAAAGGACATAACGTTAGAAAAAGCAGTTTTAATAGGTGTAATTACTAAAGAACAAGACGAATCGAAATCCAAAGAGTATCTCGATGAGCTTGAGTTTTTAACCTATACTGCTGGTGGCGAAGTGGTAAAACGTTTTACCCAAAAAATGGATATGCCAAACCCAAAAACTTTTATTGGGTCTGGTAAAATGAATGACGTACAAGAATTTATTAATGAAAATGAAATTGGTACCGCAATTTTTGATGACGAATTATCTCCAGCCCAAGAGCGCAACATAAGTAAAATACTTAACTGCAAAGTCTTGGACAGAACCAATTTAATTCTCGATATTTTTGCACAACGTGCACAAACCAGTTATGCAAGAACACAGGTTGAGCTTGCTCAATGCGAATATTTACTACCTAGACTTAAAGGAATGTGGACTCACCTTGAGCGACAAAAAGGAGGAATTGGTATGCGTGGTCCTGGTGAAACCGAAATAGAAACTGACCGACGTATTGTACGTGATAAAATTGCGTTGCTTAAAGCCAAGATAAAAACCATTGACAAACAAATGTCTGTGCAACGAGGTAACAGAGGTCAAATGGTTAGAGTTGCACTTGTAGGTTACACCAATGTTGGAAAATCTACCTTAATGAATGTTGTAAGTAAAAGTGAAGTATTTGCCGAAAACAAACTATTTGCAACGCTAGACACTACTGTACGAAAAGTAGTTATTCAAAACCTTCCGTTTTTAATGACTGACACAGTAGGATTCATTAGAAAACTACCAACTCAATTAGTTGAAAGTTTTAAAAGTACTTTAGATGAAGTTCGAGAAGCTGATTTATTACTTCATGTGGTTGATATTTCGCACCCTAATTTTGAAGAGCATATTGAATCGGTAAATAAAATATTAGATGAAATTCATAGCTCTGACAAACCTACTATAATGGTGTTTAATAAAATTGATGCCTATGAAGCCGAACCATTTGATGAAGACGATTTAATGGAAGAACGCACTAAAGCACATTACTCTCTTGAAGAGTGGAGAACCACTTGGATGAATAAAATAGGTGATTACGCTTTGTTTATTTCAGCATTGAATAAAGAGAACCTAGAAGACTTTAGAAAACGTGTTTATGATGAAGTTAGAAAAATTCATATCACACGCTTCCCTTACAATCACTTTTTGTATCCAGATTATTCCAACGAAGATTTTGAATCATAAAAAAAGCACGCTAGTTAGCGTGCTTTTTAATATTATATTCTATTTCAATTAGAATTTATAGCTTAATCCTAATGTCCAATAGGTTTGTAAATCATTATCTACATTACCAAAAGAAGGCTCGTCATCTCCAGATAAAGGATCAAAATTACCTAAAGCATAGTTTAACGCTTCTTGTTTGTTGCTTCTTAATCCAAAGTCAAAACCAACACCAATCATTTTCCATAGTGTGTAACCAAAAGAGTTTGTCCATGTCCAGTTAGAAAGGTCTGAGCTCTTGTAGCTTTGGAACATTGATAAGTTAGATTTAAAGTTTACAGCCCCTATTTGTCTTGTATAATCTGCTACAATTTTAGCACCAAGTGATGAATCAAAAATTGCATCATTATCAGCAAATACAAAGTTGTAGTTTAAAGGATGAACAACAACTATTAAATTATCAACAGGAGTCCAAGTAAAACCAACACCTAGATCTAAATATCCAGGATCGTTAAAGTTGTTTAAAAGTGTCGTTCTGTATTCTAATAATGCAGAAGCTGCTAATTTGTTGGTGATGTTTCTACCATATAAAGATGATAGGTTAAACACGTCTGTTATTGGGTTAAAATCATCATCATCTAAATCAGTATCCTTATCATCAAGTTTAATCCAGTTAAGGTTTGCAGTTAATGCATTTCTCCAGAAATATTTTTCTTGAATTAAATTGGCATAACCGTTAAAAGACACACCTATACTACCCGATGAGTTATTTGGTGTTCCTTGTGCATACCAATTGTTAAAGTTAGAAATGCTTCCTCCAATTGTACCAAAAGCACCTACTCTCCATCCTGGAAGCGCATCAATTTGAGCTTGTAGAGCATTAACTCTACCTTGTATAGCTACAATCGAATCCTTTTTTGCTGCTTGTTCAGCCTTTAGTTCTTCCATTGTTTGAGCGTTAGTTGTAAACGCTACTGTAATTAAAGCAATTGTAAATAATAGTTTCTTCATTATACTTCTTTTTAAATCAAATTTTTACTGTACAAAAATAGTCTTTTTCTTAGACTCAACTTTATTACAAAAGTCACATTTTACCTTTCTTATATAAAGGTACAGTTGAGCAAGCTTCACCATACATAATAGATTTTGCTATAGGTTGTAATTTTGAAATAAGCAATGTGTAAGCAGATTCAGGGATAGGTTTGTTGGCACATCCTTTTATAATAAGAGGTTTTTCAGAATAGTCTGAAACATCTAATTGCGATATAATATCTTGATAAATTGCTGTTTCTAAAGTCACCAAATCACCAACTACAATTTTTTTGGCATAAGCCGAAACATGCGATGTAATAAGTAAATACGCCCAAGAAGGAATTATCGCATCTACAGAACACGTTAATGCTAAATAAGCATCTTGGTATTGTGACCAATCGTGTTCCTTAACAAAAGCTCTAAAATCAGATTCTTTTAAAATAAGCTCTTGAAACAACCAGTCTTTTATATCAAATAACACGCGTTGCCCTTTTGGATAGTAGTCTTCCAAATCTATAGTAACAAGTTTACTATTTGCGACTCTGTTTATAATTTCTTCTGCCATACTACAAAGATAAATTGTTTTACTCGAAAATCGAGTGTTTAATATGTTGAAAGCTATTGATAACCTTCTGCCTGAAGTGTAAATAATTCAGCATATAACGATTTGTTTGCCATTAACGCTTCATGAGTTCCTATTTCAAGAACACGACCTTCTTCTAGAACCAAAATCCTATCGGCTTGTCTAACTGTACTAAATCTATGTGAAATAATAATGCTTGTTTTTCCTTCGGTAAGCCCAATAAACCTTGTGAACACATCACTTTCGGCTTTGGCATCAAGTGCTGATGTAGGTTCGTCTAGAATCATTACTTCGGCATTTTTCATATACGCTCTTGCTAAAGCTACTTTTTGCCATTGTCCACCAGAAAGTTCCATGCCGTTTACAAAACGTTTTCCTAATTGTTGGTTGTAACCGTGTTTTAACTCTGAAATCACATCATTTGCTAAACTTAATTCGGCAGCATTTTCAATTTTTTCTTGATTGTTCAGTTCGTCAATATCACCAATAGCAATGTTTTCTTTTACAGTAAATTCATACTTAAAGAAATCTTGAAAAATCACTCCAAAAAACTCTTGGTATTCGGCTTTATTAAAGCGATTTATATTAATACCATCTAACAAAATTTCTCCAGAAGTTGGTTCGTAAAAACGTAATAATAGTTTGGTTAATGTGGTTTTTCCTGCACCATTTTGACCGACAAACGCTAGTTTTTCACCAGCTTGTAATGTAAACGAAATGCCTTTTAATATTTCAACTTCAGAACCTGGATACGAAAAATGCACGTCTTTAAACTCAAAACCTTGTTTAATCTGTTTTGGTAATGGCACATCTTCTTTGGTTTTTGAAGCTACAGAAATATCAACGAAATCAAAATAATCTTTAAGGTATAAAGCACTTTCAGAAATACGTGTGAATTTTGAAAAGAAGTCTTGAAGGTTTTTCATAAGCCTATTGAAAGACCCAGAAAGAAACGTAAGTTCACCTAGTGTAATAGCGCCAGAAAGCACACGATAAATGATAAACACATAAGCGCCATAATAACTTAATGAACCCAAAACGTTAAACACAAAACCTAAAGCCGAACGTTTTATAGCAAGGGTTTTGTTGAGTTCATAGTATTCTTCTGAAAGGTTTTTAAATCGATTTACAACAAAATCTGTAAGTCCAAAAAGCTTTATTTCTTTTGCTGTTTTATCATTGGCACCAATAAATCGTAAGTAATCTAATTCTCTGCGTTCTGCTGTCCAGCTTCTAGCCAATGAATATTGTTGTTGACTAAAGCGAACTTCGTTAATAAACGACGGAATTATACTCAACACCAACAAGATGATTAAATACGGTTCAAAATAAATTAAACCAGCCACAAGTGTTGCAATAGAAATGGCGCTTTGTGCTTGTCCTAACACGTTAGACATAAGACCAACACGACCTGTGGTTTGAGTTCTGGCACGTTCTAGCTTATCGTAAAAATCGGCATCCTCTAACAGACTAATGTTAATTTGATTGGTCTTTTTTATAATAGTAACCGAAGTTGCAATATTATATTCATCGCCAAGTAAACCATCAGTTAGTGAAATAGCACGACTTACCAAATCTGATAAAATAACTAGCGTAAATTCTACAGCAACATAGGTCCAAAGTTGGGTGTAATCTGTAACCTCTAATGAGGTTTGAAGAATAATTTCATCTATAATGAGTTTTCCAACCCATAAAATAATAACAGGAAGCAATGCACCAATTAATCTGCAAAAGGCAGCAAGTAAAAAAAGTTTTTTGTTTACGTTCCAGATTTCTCTAAAAAACCTTGGAATGTAAACAAGCGCATTAAAAGACGACTTAAGATTAGTTTTTTTATCGTCTTTTAATGAAGTAGGCGTACGTCTTGGCATTTATAAAAACCTTATTAAAGCATACCAAGTTCTAACTTGGCTTCTTCGCTCATTAAATCTTGACTCCAAGGCGGATCAAAAGTAATTTCTACTTCAGCAGATTTTACTTCGTCTATTGATTTCACCTTTTCTTCAACTTCCATAGGTAATGTTTCGGCAACAGGACAATTAGGTGTTGTTAAAGTCATTAGGATTTTTACATCATAATCTTCGTTAACAAAAACGTCATAAATTAAACCTAATTCGTAGATGTCTACAGGAATTTCAGGATCAAAAATAGATTTTAAAACCTTTACTATTTTTTCGCCCAAAGCATTTGTATCTATTGTGGTTTCCATATTAATTTAATTGTGTTTGGTACGCAACTGCATACATTTTTAATTGTTTTATCATACTTACTAAACCATTAGCTCTAGTAGGCGATAAATGTTCTTTTAGTCCAATCTCATCAATAAAATCTGTATTAGCTTCTATGATATCTTTTGGATGTTGGTTTGAGAATACACGAATTAAAATAGCGATAATACCTTTGGTAATAATAGCATCACTATCTGCAGTAAAAACAACTTTATCTGTATCTAAATTGGCATGTACCCAAACTTTACTTTGGCAACCTTTTATAATAAAATCGTCGGTTTTGTATTGTGCATCAATTAGTGGAAGTGTTTTACCTAAATCTATCATGTATTGGTAACGTTCTTCCCAATCATCAAACATTGAAAATTCGTCTATAATCTCGTTTTGTATCTCTTGTATTGTCACAGTCTTTCTTTTATGCAAAAATACGAATAGTTATACAGCTTTTCAATTATTTACCCTTTTCGGCAATTACCAATAATTTCTCAATTAAAGGTGCAACATATTTATTAGGATTTCCAGCATCAAACACAGGTGTTTGATAGGTTTTTCCTTTATATTCAATCATTAATCGTCCTATTGGAGCACCATCATATTGATGTGCTTTTGAAGGTGCTTCTAGTGTGTTTAATTTTTCTAAATCTAATTCTTGAATCAATTTATTTAAAGCAGCTAAGTCTTCTTCAGAACACGTTTTTTTAGCTTCTTTTAAATCCATTCCTTTAAGAGTTGTCATAATACCATTTTGAAATTTTAACGAATTATGAAATCCTCTTGTAGTTGCAGAGTACTCAATTATATAATCGCTTTCTTGTGCAACTTTATTAGACTTTGTTTCGGTTTTAGAAGCTTTTAATACCACTGTGTCTCCACTCATAAAACTCAACTCTTCATTTGCAAAAACTAATGTTTGGGTTTTAGATAATGCACTTAATATTTTTCGTTCAATTGTATTAATACTGTCCATACAAAATCGTTTTGTAGACATTAGAGGTCCAAAGGTAATTGAATCATTTTCAAACGTATAATCACCCATAAATTGATTACAACCAGAATATCCTGATACTTTATTTGTCTTATTATCAAAGGAAATGGTCAAATCGTCAGGTAATGTATCGTTTTCATCAATGGCTACTATTTTATAAGCCCCTGATAACATGACTTTTTCTCTATTTATAGCATTCTCATTACTATTTGTTAGCGACTCTTGTTTAGATGCTCCACAAGAGTTCAATAGTACTAGGTTTAATATGAGTAAAATTAATTTCATCTTGATTGTATTTTGGTTTAGACCATTAATAATACAAAAAAGAAGCCAAAGTTGTTAAGACAACATCTTTTGTGCTTTTTTGACACCTTCTACTAAAGCATCAATCTCTTCTTTAGTATTATAAAATGCAAATGAAGCTCTAACAGTACCAGGAATTTTGTAGAAATCCATAATAGGTTGTGCACAATGATGACCTGTACGAACAGCTATACCTAGTTTATCTAGAATAGTACCTACATCATAAGGATGAATTCCTTCTAAATTAAAAGAAACAACTGATGTTTTGTGCTTAGAAGTTCCGTAAATTTTAAGTCCATCGATAGCTAGTAACTTTTCAGTAGCATACTCAAGTAACTCATGCTCGTAGTTTGCAATAGCATCAAAACCTATTGCATTCATATAGTCAATTGCAGCTCCAAAAGCAATGCCTCCACAAATATTTGGTGTTCCTGCTTCGAATTTGTGAGGTAAATCGGCATAAGTTGTTTTTTCAAAAGTAACTTCAGCAATCATTTCGCCACCACCTTGATATGGAGGCAACAGGTTTAACCATTTTTCTTTTCCGTAAAGAATACCAACTCCTGTTGGACCACACATTTTATGCGCTGAAGCGACATAAAAATCAACGTCTAAAGCCTGAACATCTGGTTTAATATGTGGACACGCTTGAGCTCCATCAACTAAAACTGCTGCATCTACTTGATGCGCTTTTTTAATGATAGTTTCAATAGGATTAATGGTTCCTAAAGCATTTGAAATATGATTAACAAATACCAATTTGGTGTTTTGAGATAATAGCTTGTCAAATTCTGACATAACCAACTCACCATCTTGGTTCATTGGAATGACTTTTAGCGTTGCTCCTGTGCGTTCACACAACATTTGCCAAGGTACAATATTACTATGGTGCTCCAAGGCAGAAACAATAATTTCATCACCTTTTTTTAATAGTGATGAAAACCCATTAGCTACTAAATTAATACCATGCGTAGTACCAGAAGTAAAAATAATCTCGTGAGATGTTTTGGCATTAAAATGCGCTTGTATTTTCAGTCTAGCTTCTTCATATTTGTCAGTTGCTTCCTGACTTAGTGTATGAACACCTCTATGTATATTAGCATTATAGCCACTGTAATAATCAACAATACAATCAATTACCTGTTGTGGTGTTTGCGAAGTTGCAGCGTTATCAAAATACACTAATGGTTTGCCATTGACTTTTCTTGAAAGTATTGGAAAGTCTTTTCGTATGTCAGCTACATTTAAAGACATAAACCGTTATAAATCAAACCCAATATTAACGCCTAATTTTTTAGCGATAAGCTTAGTAATGCGTTGTTTTATTTCTGGGATTTTTACCGAATTCAATACATTGTTACTAAATGCATACATTAAAAGCGCTCTAGCTTCTTTTTCTGGTATTCCTCTTGAACGCATATAAAACATAGCACTTTCATCTAATTGACCAATAGTACAACCATGTGAACATTTTACATCATCAGCAAAAATCTCCAATTGAGGTTTAGAGTTGATGGTTGCTTTGTCACTAACTAAAATATTGTTGTTAGACTGGTAAGCATTGGTTTTTTGTGCTTCTTTTTCAACAACAACTTGACCGTTAAACACACCTGTAGCACTATCTCCAAAAATACCTTTGTAATCTTGATGACTTTCGCAATTTGGTTCTATATGATGCACTAAAGTATTATGGTCTACATGCTGCTTATCTCCAATAATTGTGATGCCTTTTAAAGTAGAATCTATACGCTCGCCATTTTGGTAAAAATTAAGATTGTTTCTTGTTAGTTTTCCTCCAAATGAAAACGTATGTACAGACACATGACTTTCTTGCTTTTGCTTGATAAACGTATTATCAATTAATGAAGCGTTTTGATTATCGTTTTGTATTTTATAATAGTCAGCAATGGCACGCTTGTTTGCAAAAATTTCAGTTACTGAATTGGTTAATACAGGGTTATCTGTAAGACTTTGATGACGTTCTATGATTTGCACATGAGAATTTTCGTCAACAACAATTAAATTACGTGGCTGCAACATTAAAGCGGCTTCATTTCCTGTTGAAAAATGCACGATTTGAATTGGTTTTTCAACCAACTTATTCTTAGGAATATGAATGTATGCTCCTTCACTAGAAAATGCTGTATTTAGTGATGGTAAACTGTCTTTTGTTGCAGCTTTATTAAAATAGTTTTCAATAACTAATCTGTATTTAGGCTTAGCCAAAGCAGCAGACATTAAACAAACGTCAATACCATCGTGTGTGGTTTGAGACAAGTGTGAAGAATACTTACCATCTATAAAAATAATTTTATAACTATCAATATCATGAATTAGGTAAGGCTTGATATCTTTATACTCAATAGTGTTTTCAGTCTTTGGGAAAAGGCTGTAATCGTGTTTTAAAACACTATTAAGAGAAGTATATTTCCAAGCTTCTTCTTTTTTAGTAGGAAATCCTTTTTGCTCAAATGTTTTTATAGCTTCGTTTCTTATATCATGAATTGGAGAAGCATCTTCTAAATGATCTTCAAAAGCAAAAAACGATGAGACTAATTTATCTTTTAATTCCATTTTTTACAGTTTGCAGTTTCAGTTTGTGATATCAACTACCACTTACTGTTAACTGATTACTGGCATTTATGCGCCAACTTCTTCTTTAATCCAATCGTAACCTTTTTCTTCTAGCTCATGAGCTAATTCTTTTGGTCCTGATTTTACTATTCGTCCGTTATGTAAAACATGTACATAATCTGGAACGATATAGTCCAATAAACGTTGGTAATGCGTAATAACAATTACAGCATTGTCTTTATTCTTTAACTTGTTTACTCCATTTGCAACAATACGAAGAGCATCAATATCTAAACCAGAATCGGTTTCATCCAAAATAGCCAATTTAGGTTCTAACATTGCCATTTGGAAAATTTCATTACGCTTTTTCTCTCCACCTGAAAAACCTTCGTTTAATGAACGTGATAAGAACTTACGGTCAATTTCTAAAAGCTCAGATTTTTCACGAATTAATTTCAGCATTTCATTAGCTGGCATTTCTTCAAGTCCTTTTGCTTTACGTGTTTCGTTGATGGCTGTTTTCATAAAATTGGTAACCGAAACACCTGGTATTTCAACAGGATATTGAAAGGATAGGAAAATACCTTTATGTGCACGCTCTTCAGCAGCTAGCTCATCGATATTTTCACCTTCAAGAATGATTTCACCTTCTTCAACTTCATAGTCTTCTCTTCCAGCAATTACTGATGCCAAAGTACTTTTACCTGAACCATTTGGTCCCATAATAGCATGTACCTCTCCTGCTTTAACCTCTAGGTTAATTCCTTTTAGTATTGCTTTGTCCTCAACACTTGCGTGTAAGTTATCTATCTTTAACATATCTTATTTTGTTCCTAATTTTATAACGTTATTCTCATCTGCTTTAGAAGCAGAAACTTTTAGTATTTCTTTAATTTCGACTCTGTAATCCCAACCTTCCTCATTTTGTGGTTTCGGAATTATTTTTCCTCTAACCTCAACAGTCACATAATCTGTAGCTTCTTTTTTGTATTGTTGAGCCACATCGTTTAGCTCATGCATTTTTTTATCGATAACAACTCCATACACTGTAGTATTGGTTTGAATAACAGCAGCATCAGCATAGTATACAAACTCCCCAACCACAAGCGTCAATCCATCATTTTGCTTTGCTGTTTTACCATCAACATTTTCGGTAGTTGTTTCGGTAGAACTTGTGTCGTTCTTAGAATCGTTTTTACATGAAAACAATACTGCAGATACTAAAAGTGCTAAAAAGATTTTTTTCATCTGTTTGTTTTTAGTGTTTATCCAACTGAGCCTTCTAAACTTATTTCTAATAACTTTTGTGCTTCAACAGCAAACTCCATTGGTAACTTGTTTAATACTTCTTTGCTAAAACCGTTTACGATTAAGGCGATTGCTTTTTCAGTATCGATACCACGTTGGTTACAGTAAAATATCTGGTCTTCACCAATTTTACTGGTTGTTGCTTCGTGCTCTATTTGAGCCGATTTATTTTTAGCTTCAATATATGGGAATGTGTGCGCTCCACACTCATTACCCATTAGCAAACTATCACACTGTGAAAAATTACGAGCATTGTCTGCACGAGAACTTATTTGAACTAAACCTCTGTAAGAGTTTTGAGATTTTCCTGCTGAAATACCTTTGGAAATAATGGTTGACTTAGTATTTTTTCCTAAGTGAATCATTTTAGTTCCTGTATCTGCTTGCTGAAAATTATTAGTTACAGCAATAGAATAAAACTCACCTACTGAGTTATCTCCTTTTAACACACAGCTTGGATATTTCCAAGTAACAGCACTTCCTGTTTCAACTTGCGTCCAAGAAATTTTTGAGTTTTTCTCACACAATCCACGTTTGGTTACAAAATTGAAAACGCCTCCTTTACCTTCGGCATTTCCTGGGAACCAGTTTTGAACTGTTGAATACTTTATCTCAGCATCTTCCATCGCAATAAGCTCAACAACTGCTGCGTGCAACTGGTTTTCATCTCTACTTGGAGCTGTACAACCTTCTAGGTAACTTACATAGCTACCTTCGTCTGCAACCACAAGTGTTCTTTCAAATTGTCCTGTTCCTGCTTGGTTAATTCTGAAATAGGTTGATAATTCCATTGGGCAACGTACACCTTTAGGAATGTAACAAAACGACCCATCACTAAACACTGCACTGTTTAACGCTGCGTAAAAATTATCGGTTTTTGGAACAACCGTTCCTATGTGTTTTTTTACAAGTTCTGGATGTTCTTTAATTGCTTCAGAAATTGAGCAGAAAATAATACCTTTTTCTGCTAATGTTTTTTTGAAGGTTGTTGCAACAGAAACTGAGTCAACAACAACATCCATTGCTACTCCTGCAAGTTTCTTTTGCTCATCCAAAGAAATCCCTAGCTTATTGAACGTTTCTAATAATTCAGGATCAACCTCATCTAAGCTTTCGTATTTAGGCTTTTTGTTAGGTGCTGAATAATAAGATATGGCTTGAAAATCTGGTTTTTCGTAGTTTACATTTGCCCATTCTGGTTCAACCATTTGTTCCCAAACTCTAAAGGCTTCTAAACGCCATTCAGTCATCCACTCTGGTTCTTCTTTCTTTTTAGAAATAGCACGAACAACATCTTCGTTTAAACCTACAGGAAAAGTATCAGATTCTATATCTGTATAAAATCCGTACTCATATTCCTTGGTTTTTAACTCTTCTCTTAAATCGTCTTCGGTATACTTACTCATTAGTTATCTCGCTTCAAAAAATTACAGTGAAAATGATTCACCACAACCACATGTTCTATTAGCATTAGGGTTGTTAAATACAAATCCGCTTCCGTTTAAACCTCCTGAATACTCAAGAGTTGTTCCTATAAGGTATAAAAAGCTTTTTTTATCAACAATTATTCTTACACCATTATCTTCGAAAACCTTGTCTTCTTCATTCTGTGCTTTATCAAACTTTAAATCGTATGATAAACCCGAACAACCTCCACTTTTAACACCTACACGAACAAAGTCTGTTGCTGAGTTGAAACCATCTTCGGTCATTAACTCTACAACTTTCTTTTTAGCTGTATCTGATACTTTAATCATAATTGTTTTAATTACGTCTAAATTGACTGCAAATATACAATATAAGAAGGGTTTTACCATACAACCTAACATTATATTAGCAAATAGTTGCATAAGCTAAACAGATAACACAGCTGCTTGCTCATTAATTTATAAAATGGCATAAGTTTTTACTTCATAATCTTTAAATTTGCAGCATGATAGAAGATAAAAACCAACAACGTACTCCACTTTCAGAATTAGGAGAATTTGGACTTATAGATCATTTAACAAAACACTTTGATGTTAAACATAAATCAACCATTAAAGGTATTGGTGATGATGCTGCTGTGCTAGACTTTAAGTCTAAACAAATTGTGCTTACAACCGATATGCTAGTTGAAAATGTGCATTTTGATCTTAGCTACATGCCTTTAAAACATTTAGGTTACAAGAGTGTAATGGTCAACCTTTCTGATGTGTATGCTATGAATGCCAATGCAACACAAATTACGGTTTCTATTGCTGTTTCTAATCGATTCCCTGTTGAAGCGCTCGAAGAGTTGTATAGTGGTATTCAAACTGCTGCTGCTGTTTATGGTGTTGACGTTATTGGTGGTGACACCACCTCTTCAACTACTGGTTTAATTATTTCGGTTACTGCTGTTGGTGAAGTTGCAGCTGATGAAGTGGTTTATAGATCAGGAGCAAAACCTAACGACTTACTTGTTGTAACTGGTGATTTAGGTGGCGCATACATGGGTTTACAAATTTTAGAACGCGAAAAAGAAGTGTTTAAAGTGAACCCTCAAAACCAACCAGACTTGGACATGTACACGTACATTATTGAACGTCAATTAAAACCTGAAGCTAGAAAAGACATAGTAAAACTTCTAAAAGACTTGGAAGTAAAACCTACATCTATGATTGATATAAGCGATGGTTTGTCTTCTGAAATTATTCATTTGTGCAAACACAGCGATGTTGGTGTTGAATTGTATGAAAACAAAATACCTTTAGACCCTCAAGTAATTTCAACTTGCGAAGAGTTTGATATAGACAGTACAACTGTAGCTTTAAATGGCGGAGAAGATTATGAACTTTTAATGACGATTTCTCAAGACGATTACCCTAAAATTAAAGCAAACCCAAATTTGAGCGTTATAGGATTTATTACAGAAAAAAGCAGCGGAATGCATTTGGTAACTAGAGCAGAAGCTAAAATTCCAATAGTTGCTAAGGGTTGGAACGCTCTTAATAATCAGGAATAAGCGCTTTTTGTTTTTTGTTGTGAACTCTTCGGTTGTGTATACGCTCTAAAACCGAATTTATTTCTTTGTATTTTGGTGTTAAAGGAATCATTTCTCCTTTACCATTAATGGTCGTTTGTGCATTACAGTTTTTGCACTTGTATTCTTTTACATGATACGTAACTTTTTTAGCTATTTTGTACTCATGACCAAATAAAGAACAGTAGAGATTTTTCACTTGACTTGCTATTTTAGTTATTACTTTAGAGGATTTCTAAATATATGAAAATCAAGTAAAAACTTACAAGCAATTGTTAATATATCGATGAACTGAGTGTTTTTGACTTTAAACGTATCATCCTTCTTGTGTAAATCTCTTCAAGGATAGTATTGATTTCTTTGTACTTAGGCGTAAGCTCAGTTAAATTTCCGTTGCTATTTGTGGTAAGTTGCTTTTTACAGCGTTTACACGTATATTCTTTTACATGTGAAGTTACTTTTTTTGATACTTCATATTTGTGACCAACTATATCACAAACAAGTTTAGAGGCTGGGTTAGTTGTAGTTTTTTTCATGTTATCGAGATTTGGGACTGTTAACTTAGAAAAAAACAAAATAAAAACTGTTTAAAAGCTCTAATTTTCGATAAAATGCAAAATATTGTAAGTTAATTCTTTCGTGTTTTCGATATGACTCATGTGTCCATCAGGAAATTCAACAATTTTTACATCAGAATGTTCAACATGAGATACCGTTGTATTAAACTCTAAAACAGGATCTTTACGTCCAACTATAAGCATTTTGTTTATAGGAAGCGAATTAAAAAACCGTGTTCTGTCTTTACGCGTTTTCATGCCTTCTAATGCTGCAACAATACCTTGAAGCAAAGTCTCCAAAGCTTGTTCTTTAACAAAATCAATTGCTTCTTTTAACGTTTCTCGATTTTCGGGAGCAAACAAATTGGCAACAGACATACTCACAAAGGCTCTATGATTTTGTTTAACTGCTTTTATAGCTCTGTCTCTGTTTAGCTTACGTTCGTCACTATCCTCTTGAGCGGTAGAATTCATTAAACACAAACCTGTAACATCACTAGTGTAGTTTTCTGCATAAGCTAAAGCAACATATCCACCCATTGAATGACCAACAAATTTTGCTTGTTCAATCTGCAAATGTTCTAATACAGTTTTTACTGCTTCAGCCATCATTTCCATAGTATGGGTATAACCGATACTATCTGTTTGTCCATGACCCAGTAAATCTATGGTCACAACTCTATGGTTTTTGGAAATCTCAGGAACTAAATTAGTCCACATAGTAGAGTTTTCTAAAAAACCATGTAACAAGACTACTGCCTCGCCTTTACCTTCATCAGTAAAGTATAAATTTATGTTCTTATATTTTATTGTCATTATTCTATAAAGAAATGCAAAGATAGTGTTATGGGAGAATACTTAAAACCTTTAATTTTGAACCTATACCTTATTTTATTATGAAATCACTTTCGCTATTTGTTCTTTTATCATTATTAATGTTTAGTTGTTCAAAAAAACCAACCAATCATTTAATAGACAAAAACGCTACTGCCGAAACCATAAATCTTTTTAATAATTTAAAAGAAACTTCTAAAAAACACATTCTCTTTGGACACCAACATGCCACTGAATATGGTCATGGCTGGAAAGGTGACAAGAACCGAAGTGATGTAAAATCTGTTGTGGGTTCTCATCCAGCAGTTATAGGTGTTGATTTTTACAATGTATCAGGAATTAGTGAACGAAAAGTTCAACAAGCAATGTACGATTTGAAAAAAAATGTAGAAGACACTTATAACAGAGGAGGAATTACCACAATTGCATGGCATTTTAATAATCCTGTTTCTGGAGGTGGTTTTTATTGGAAGGATTCTATCTCAAAACCTGCTGTAAAATATATTATTCCTGGTGGTGAAGCACATCATGAGTATAAAAATATCCTTAAAAGAATTGGGTATTGGGCAAACAACCTGAAAGGAGCTGATGGAAAATCGGTTCCTGTTATTTTTAGACCTTTCCATGAGTTTGATGGCGATTGGTTTTGGTGGGGAAAACCTTATTGCTCAAAAGAAGAATTTATTAGTTTATGGCAATTTACCGTTAGTTACTTGAGGGATGAATTGGGTGTTCATAATTTTATTTATGCTTTTTCTCCTGATAACAGATTTACTACCGAAGAAGAATTTTTAGAACGTTATCCTGGTGATGAATGGGTAGATATGGTTGGAATGGATAACTATGCCGATTTAGGTCGCGATAGATATGATTTGGAAATTGCTGCCAAAAAACTGAAAATTGTTTCGGATTACGCTAAAAAGAAACACAAACTAGCTGCTTTTACCGAAACAGGATTAGAATCTATTCCTAACACGACTTGGTGGACAGATACCTTACTAAAGCTTTTAAAAACGAACGGCTTAGAGCTGTCTTATGTACTTGTGTGGAGAAACGACGAAAACAGTCCTACACATTACTATGCACCATTTCCTGGACAAGTAAGCGAAGAAAATTTTAAAGCTTTTTACAACGATGAGTTTACACTGTTTGAAAACGACCTTAAAAAGATGTACGACTAACTTTTTAGACGTTTGATTACCGAAAAGGCTTTGTCAACCACATCGTCTTCCACCAAAACAGTAAACTCGTTGGTAGTCGATACAACTTCGTACAATGCGATACCTTCCCAAGCTAATCGCTTAAAAATCTGGTAGTATAATCCAGTAACTTTTGAATTGTTCTCAGGAAGACTAATGCTTATTGCTGAAAGATGTTCTTTTAAACCTAGCAAGGTTTCATCTTTAAAATTTTCTTTTATATAAGCATTTTGAGAACTCGAAATGATAATATTACTCTCTAGAATTCCTCTAGTAAACGCATAAAACACATTACTTTGCGCATCAATATGTTGCAAAACTTTAGAATGACTTAGTATAAGTGTTTTAGAATTTTGAAATGTAAAATCACTTAAATTAGACCTCACAGTAATGTCTCCCAAACTTTCTATAACGCGTTTTAATCGTGGTGAATTTCCTAGATCTTTTGGTGGACTATAACGTCTTAACGCCATCATTATCGCTCCTGTTTTTACAGGCTTTCTAAGCATTTCACTTACAGGATCTGCCAATTCTTCTGCCAAAGCGGAATAGTTAATTATATTTCTAGACAAGGCTTCTTCTAAAAAAGGTTGCGCTACTAAAAGCTCTTCAACACAAGCTGCAATAGTTTTCATTTTGTTAATTATTTAACAGTGTGTGCAAATTTAGTTTAATTTTTTAAATTTCATGTGTTTAAAATGTTTTGAATATAGCTTTGCTTCAAAATTAATTGAACAAGACTATGCAAGTTTTAAAATTTGGCGGAACATCAGTTGGGTCTATTGAAAATATGACCAACGTAAAAAACATCATTAATGATGGCAACAGAAAGATAGTAGTACTTTCAGCAATGTCTGGAACAACTAATGCGCTTGTAGCGATTTCTGAAGCAATAAAACAGAATAATGTCAACCTAACACCTCAACTTATTGAGAATTTACGTTTAAAATATGTGGATGTAGTTAATGGCTTACTACAAGATTTGCAATTGCATAATGAAGCTCAAGTTTATGTTCAATCCGTTTTTAAATCTTTGAGTCTTTGGGCTAAAGAAACTCACACTGAACTTTTGTATAACAAAATCGTATCTCAAGGCGAGCTTTTATCTACTTTTTTGTTTAGTAGATTTTTACAACAGGAAGGTATTAATGCACAGTTGATTTCAGCGCTCGATTTTATGCGTATCGATAAAAGCCATGAACCAGATAATTTTTACATCAAACAAAACTTAACTCGTTGTATTGAGCAATTACCACAAGCAGACATTTACATTACACAAGGTTTTATTTGTTTGGATTCTGAAGGTGAAGTTGCCAACCTACAACGTGGTGGAAGCGATTATACTGCAACTATTATTGGAGCTGCAATTAATGCTACAGAAGTACAAATTTGGACAGATATTGACGGTTTTCATAATAACGACCCACGTTATGTTGAAGACACGCAAGCCATCTCAAACTTGTCTTTTGATGAAGCTGCTGAGTTGGCTTATTTTGGTGCTAAAATATTGCATCCGCAAACGGTTATGCCAATTAGAGAGCAAAACATTCCGTTGCGTTTAAAAAACACTATGGCTCCACAAGCTCATGGTACTTTAATTACAAATACCATTCATGGTGAAGGTATAAAAGCCATAGCAGCTAAAGATGGTATTACTGCTATAAAGATTAAATCGGCTCGTATGTTGTTAGCTCACGGATTTTTGAAAAAAGTCTTTGAGGTTTTTGAAAAATACGAAACTTCAATTGATATGATTACCACGTCTGAAATTGCAGTGTCGTTAACTATTGACGACACCTCTCACCTACAACACATCTCTGAAGAATTACAAAAATTTGCCTCAGTTGAAATAGACGACTACAGAACTATTGTTTGTTTAGTAGGCAACAACATTGTGTTTCATCCTGATACACCTAAACTGTTCCAGATATTACAAGACGTTAATGTGCGTATGATTGCCTATGGTGGAAGTAATAATAATATATCGCTGTTGATTAATACAAGTGATAAACAAGAAACCTTACGGAAGTTAAATCGATATGTTTTCGAAACAGAAGTGATATTAAATTAAAAAAACGGCAAATTGCCGTTTTTTTGTTTATGAATTCATCAACTCCTCAATTTCTTCTGCTTCAATTGGGATATTACCCATTAAATTAAAAGGTTCTCCTTGTTCTTGTATCACTACATCATCTTCCAAACGAATACCAAACCCTTCATCTGGAATATAAATACCAGGTTCTACGGTAAATACCATGTTGGCTTGCATTGGTTCGTGCAGCAAACCATAATCATGCGTATCTAAACCAATATGGTGACTGGTACCATGCATAAAGTATTTTTTATACGCTGGCCAATCAGGATTTTCGTTCTGTACATCAGCTTTATCCAATAGTCCAAGACCTAATAATTCAGAGGTCATAAGTTTACCAACTTCCACATGGTAGTCTGCCCAAATAGTTCCAGGAACCAATAGTTTAGTCGCTTCATTTTTTACACGTAACACCGCATTGTAAACTGCTTTTTGACGTTCGGTATACTTACCATTTACAGGAATGGTTCTACTTAAATCGCTTGAATAATTAGCATACTCAGCAGCAGTATCAAACAAAATTAAATCACCATCTTTACATTGTTGGTTGTTTTCAATATAGTGTAACACATTGGCATTGTTTCCTGAAGCGATAATTGGTGTATATGCAAAACCTTTAGAGCGATTTCTTAAAAATTCGTGCATCATTTCAGCTTCAATCTCAAACTCCCAAACACCAGGTTTTACGAAACCTAATACTCTACGAAACGCTTTTTCGGTAATATTACAAGCCTGTTGCATGAGTTCAATTTCTATTGGGTCTTTTACCGAACGTAAACGCTGTAAAATAGGATTACTCTTGGCTACTGAATGTGCAGGATATTTGTCTTTAAGCCATTTAGTAAAACGGTCTTCGCGTGTTTCGGTTTCTACATTGGCTCTGTAATGTTCATTAGTATTTATGTAAACGGTATCGCATTGCGTCATGACTTCGAACATAATTTTCTCTAAGTCTTGTAACCAATACACGGTTTTGATTCCGCTAGTTGTAAAAGCGGCTTCTTTAGTTAGTTTTTCACCTTCCCAAACTGCAATATGCGCGTTGGTTTCTTTTAAGAATAACATTTCACGATGTTTAGGATTTGGACAATCAGGGAAAAGCACTAAAATACTTTCTTCCTGATCTACTCCACTGAGGTAAAAAATATCTCTATGTTGCTCAAAAGGCATCGTGCTATCTGCACTTACTGGGTAGATGTCGTTACTATTAAAAACCGCCAAACTACTTGGTTTCATTTGTGACATAAAATTTTTACGGTTTTTTATAAAAAGTTTACTATCTATTGGATGATATTTCATAAGAAAAATTTATTTTTTTTATTCCCTTGAAAATGGGAATCTTATTAATATTTAGTTATCAGTCACGCTGAGTTTATCTAACTATTTTTCTATTAGATTAAAGCTTTAGCTTCGACAAGTTCAACTAGACAATAACGTTTCATTTTTTCAAAAATAAGCAAACAAAAACGCAAGCCCAAGCATGTTATGATATTCTGTTAAACTTTTAATCCAAATTTTGCAACTAGCAGTATTATCGTTAATTTTCATTCCAAGAAAACCAACATCATGAAATTTAAAAACACGCTCTTCTTAAGCACAGCCTTTTTTTCTCTTTTTTGCTTTAGCCAACAACCTTCAACCAATGCTGATGTTGTTGAAAAAGCGCTTCAACAAAAAAACAAATTAACTCAAAACTCATTGGTTAAAAACATTGTTTTTGAAAACATTGGACCTACTGTAATGAGTGGTCGTGTTACTGATGTTGATGTCAACCCTAATGACCCAACCGAGTTTTATGTGGCTTATGCTTCAGGAGGTGTTTGGCATACAACAAACAACGGTTCAACCTTTACACCAATTCTAGATAATGCAAACACACAAAACGTTGGAGATATTGCAGTAGACTGGAACAACAAAACTATATGGGTTGGTACAGGAGAAAATAATAGCTCTCGTTCATCTTATGCTGGAATTGGAATTTTAAAATCGACTGATAATGGTAAAAACTGGACCAATGTAGGTTTAAAAGATTCTCATCATATAGGGCGAATTCTTATAAACCCTAATAATCCTAACGAAGTTATTATTGGTGTTACAGGACATTTATATTCTCCTAATCAAGAACGCGGAATTTACAAAACTACTGATGGTGGAAATACATGGTCTCAAAAATTATTTGTTGACGATATGAGTGGAATTATTGATGTTCAACATTCTCCTAACAATTTCAATATAATGTATGCTGCATCATGGACTAAAGACAGAAAAGCGTGGAATTTTGATGGAAGCGGAAATAATTCTGCAATATATAAAAGTACTGATGCTGGAGAAACCTGGACTAAAATTTCAACTGAAAAAAGTGGTTTCCCAACAGGAACTGGAGTAGGTAGAATTGGTTTAGCTGTGTTTAATGACAATGTCGTTTATGCATTGCATGACAATCAATTCCGACGAGCTTCTGAAGTTAAAAAAGAAACTTCAAACACGCTTTCAAAAGACGATTTTAAAACCATGACCACTGATGCATTTTTAAAACTTGACGACAAAAAGCTAAACGAGTATTTAAAAACCAACGGTTTTCAAGAAAAGTACAGAGCACAAAACGTAAAGCAACTGGTAAGCAGTGGTACTGTAAAACCAATTGACTTAGCAAGATATCTTGAAGATGCTAACTCCATGTTATTTGACACTCCTGTTGTTGGAGCTGAAGTCTACAAAAGTGAAGATGGTGGAGCAACTTGGAAAAAAACTCACAAAGATTATATTGACGATTTATACTATAGTTATGGTTATTATTTTGGAGAAATACGTGTTGACCCACAAGATGTAAATAGTATTTACATTTTAGGTGTACCAATTTTAAAATCAAAAGATGGTGGGGCAACTTTTAAATCTATTAGTGCGGAAAACGTTCATAGCGATCACCAAGCACTTTGGGTAAACCCTAAAAAATCTGGTCATTTAATTAATGGTAATGATGGTGGTTTAAACATGAGCTATGACGATGGTGAAAGTTGGGAAAAACTCAATGTAAATTCAGTAGGCCAGTTTTACACTATCAATGTAGATAATGCAAGTCCTTACAACGTTTATGGAGGATTGCAAGACAATGGTGTTTGGGTTGGGTCTCATACTGCAAGAGAAGATAAAAGTTGGCATCAAAGTGGTCAATATCCATGGAAAAGTATCATGGGAGGAGATGGTATGCAAGTACAAATTGACAGTAGAAACCACAACATCGTTTACACTGGTTATCAATTTGGAAACTATTTTAGATTGAATCTAGAAACTAACGACCAAGCTTACATTCAACCAAAACACGAATTAGGAGAAAACCCTTATCGTTTTAACTGGCAAACGCCTATTTTACTATCACCTCACAATCAAGACATCTTGTATTTAGGAGGAAACAAGTTAATGCGCTCCATGAATCAAGGAACCGATTGGCAAGCCATAAGTGGTGATTTAACTAATGGTGGAAAAAAAGGAAATGTTGCCTACGGAACCTTAACAACTATTAGCGAGTCTCCTTTTCAATTCGGACTAATTTATACAGGTAGTGATGATGGTCTAGTGCAAATCACTAAAGATGCTGGCGGAAGTTGGCAAAACATATCAAGCACATTCCCTAAAGACCTTTGGGTAAGTCGTGTTATTGCTTCGCAACACAAAAAAGAACGTGTTTATGCTACGTTGAATGGTTATCGTTGGGACGACTTTAATGTGTATGCCTATATGAGTGACGACTATGGAAAAACTTGGAGAAATATTGGTTCAAACATTCCTGCTTCTCCAGTAAACGTTATTAAAGAAGATCCTAAAAACGAAAACATCCTGTACTTAGGAACCGATAATGGAGCCTATGTCTCTTTTGATATGGGAAGCTCATGGGAAGCGTTTAGTAATGGCTTACCTAATGTTGCTGTTCATGATATTGTTATTCAACCTGAAGCAAATGATTTACTATTAGGAACGCATGGTCGTAGCATCTATAAAACCAATATTGCGCATTTACAGCAAATGAATTCTAAAATGCAAACCAATGCTATCACCTTATTTGATGTAAACGATGTAAGACACTCTTCGCGTTGGGGAAGTTCTTGGGGACAATGGTACGATACTTTTGAACCTGAAATTGAAATTGCATTTTATTCAAACTCATCTGAACCTAAGAACATAAAAATTGTATCAGAAAATAATTCTGAATTAAATACTATTAAAGTCACTTCAAGTAAAGGATTCAATTACGCTAGCTACGATTTAACTATAACCGAAAGAGGCAAAAAAGCATTAGAAAAAGAAAACTCTAGCTTAGACATTAACAAATCTGAAAATGGAAAGTACTATTTACCAAAAGGAACTTATACTATTCAAATTGATGGCACAAGTACTAAGTTTGAAATAAAATAATGCATGAAAACGAACACTATTTTACTGTAAAACCAAATAATAAGGCTTTACAGCAATACATTGCATATTATTATTTTAACACCTCTAATACTGAAGGTTTTGTTAAGTCGTATATTTTTTATCCACATTATAGAAATGCTATAACAGTATATAAGCAATCTAAAATTAGTTTCTCTGGTTCAGAGTCAAGAGTAACACCTTGTGCAAAACAGTCTTTTGAGATTATTTATACTGGTATTCATTTAACTGCAAGATCAGGAATTATAGAAGCGCCTTTTGATAAAATAGGAATTGTATTTCAACCTCTAGGGTTGAATCATTTTTTGTCACAACCCTTATCAACAGTTGTCACAGAGACTCCAAAAGTGAATTTTGATTATTTCGGAAAAGACTTTGAGCAAGTACTAACTCAGGTTTACAGCACTAATTCAACTCATGAAAAAACAAAACTATTAGACACTTTTTTCAGCTCTAAAATTACTGATTTTCAAGGCGAGTTATTTTTAAAAGCTGTTGATTTACTATTTAAAACAGAGTTAAACATACAAGAGGTTTCAAATACTTTAGGAATCAACCGAAAAACCTTGTTGCGTTTATTTCAAAAACACCTAAATTGTTCTCCTAAAGCGTTTTCTACGCTCATAAAATTTAGAAAAGCTATTGACATTTATCAAAAGCATAAACCAGCTTTAACCGATTTGGCTTATCAAAACGACTATTATGATCAAGCCGATTTTATCAAACACTTTAAAAAAGTAACAGGGTTTAACCCAAAAGCCTTTTTTGGCAATCTATCTCACCTTGGTACTGAAGATACCTTTTGGACTATTTTAAATTCGTAAACATTTCAAGATTTAAAGATTAAGGCATTGTCCCATTTCTACAATTTTTTAATCATAACAACTGCTAGTTTTGCTTTATGATTATAAAACTCATCCCATCAATGAAACGAACAATTACATTTATTATCGTGCTTTTTTTAAGCCATTCAACAGTAGCTCAAGAATATTCAGGAACTTCAAAAACACATTCAATCGCATCTAAAGTTTTTGAAGACGCTCGCGAAATAAGAGTGTTTTTACCCTATTCATACACCGCATCGCAAGAACAAACTTATCCTACAATTTATTTATTTGACGCACAATTTGATGCCATGTTTGATATGACTAGTGGTATTACAGATTATTTGGCTCAAATTGGTGAACTTACCGAGTTTATAATTGTTGGTATTAAAACCAAACATAGACCTAGAGAGTTTACACCAAAAAGTATCGATGAACGCACTGTTTCCGATTGGGAAAACACTGAAATTGGTAAAGCTTACCTATTGGAAAATTATTTACTACAAGAGGTGTTTCCGCTTGTTGAATCGTCATATAGAATAAAGCCTTTGCGTTTAGCTATAGGTCATTCTTTAGGCGGAACTTTTGTGCTGAATTCTATATTATCGCATCCCGAAATGTTCAAAGGCATTATTGCAATTAGTCCAAACGTTTCCTACGATTATGAGCAATTAGTGCATCGATTTGATGCTTATTTCAAAACTCACGACACGCTCAACAAATTCATTTTTGTAAGCGCTGGAACTGTTGGAAATATGGAAAATAGATTTGCTGCATCATTAAAAAAATTAGATGATGTTATTTCCTATCATAAACCAAAAGGTCTTAAATACAACTACAAAGTCTTTCAAGATGAAAACCACTCTACTTCACCTTTACCAACAATATCACAAGGACTGATGGCTTTTGGTGACCTTTGGGTAATGAGTGAAACTCAAAAACAAAATTATTTAAACGATGATAAACAAAGCTTTTTAAGTCATCTTAAAGCATTTTATTCTGACTTGTCCAATTGGGCAGGATTTGAAGTTTTGCCCACTGTTGATGAAGCTAATATGTTTGGTTATGATTGCTTAAATAAAGATCCAAAAGCTGCTCTCAAGGTTTTTGATTGGGCTTTAAATCTCTATCCAAATGATGCAAACTTACATGATAGTAAAGCAGAAGCTTATGAAAAAAACGGAGACTTAAAAAATGCAAAATTATACTACAAAAAAGCCTTAAACGTTCTAGAAAAAAATAAAGCAACATTGCATCCTGAAGACTATGCCTTTTATCTTGAAACGTTCACAGAGCATTTAAAAAAATTGGATTAAACGTACTTTTCTTAGTATTTTAGAGTTATAAAGAAAAACCAAATCTTATGAAAACTCTAAATCTTTTTACTTGTTTAATGTGTCTACTATTGTTTGCCTGCAGTGAAGATAATGATGACAACCAACAAGCAAACAACCCTAATTTAGTCATAAAACTAAAATTTGACCCAAACCAAGAACGATTAAACAACATTGGAGAACCAGCAACTATTCCATCAGGAAATGCTGCACAGTCGCCAAACGTAAACCGTATGAGTGCCAACTATATTGAATTGGCTCCTGGAGCATTTACAGCGCTTGGTGATGGTGAAGTTATTTTTTCAGGAGACGAAACAACTGCTGGAGGAAACAATGCAATTAACTTCCAAAATGCTCAGTTTGCTGGTGACAATGAAACCTTTTTAACTATGCCTCTAAGTGATATCACAGCAGGAACTTATGAGTGGGTTCGTGTTTCATTAGCTTACCAAGAAGGAGAAATTGATTTTCTATTAAATGGTACAGATTATACTGGTACCTTAGGTAGTTTTGTAGGCTACAATACCTACATCACATCTTTTGATTTGAATGGTGAAACCATAGACGTAAACGGAAACAGATTACAAGGTTTTTGGGCTTTTGAAGCCGAAGGGTTTGTTACCCAAGGGCAAGCTCCAGAAGGTGCTACAACAGTTCCAAACCCATTATTTGACTCATCACCTATACCTCAAGGGTCTTGTGTGGTTACTGGTGAGTTTGAAAATGGATTTACCATAACAGGAAATGAAACCCAAGATATTGTAGTAACATTATCATTTTCAATAAACAACAGTTTTGAATGGACCGAAGTTAACGCTGATGGAAAATACGAACCAAGTGCTGGAGAGCAAGTGGTTGATATGGGACTTCGTGGGTTAATTCCTATGGTTTCAAATTAATTTCTGTTTAAAATCATTCTAAATACACAATTATAACGTTTGAGCTTTGTCTAAAACAGCAATGTAGCTTATCTTTGTTGGGATAAAAATTAAACTTCAACAATGAGCGGAATTCTAAATTCTTCGATTGGAAGAAAATTTGCCATGGCACTTTCGGCATTCTTCCTTATGATTTTCTTATTACAGCATTTTGCAATTAATATTCTTTCTGTTTTTAGTGCAGACGCATTTAACGAATCTTCTCATTTTATGGGAACATTTTGGGCTGTACAGTATTTATTGCAACCTGTATTAATTTTTGGTGTAATCTTTCACTTTGTGATGGGTTTTGTACTAGAAATTAAAAACAACAAAGCAAGACAAATAAGCTACGCTAAAAACAATGGAGCTGCAAATTCATCATGGATGAGCCGTAACATGATTTGGAGTGGTTTAGCAATTTTAGCATTTATAGTGCTTCACTTTATTGATTTCTGGATTCCGGAGATTAATACAAAATATATTGTTGGTGATATGTCTGGTATGCACAATGGTGAGTTCAGATACTTTCACGAATTAGTAGAAAAATTCCATAGTCCACTTCGTGTTGGAGCTTATGTAGTAGCATTTGTGTTTTTAGCATTGCACTTACTGCATGGTTTTAATTCGGCATTTCAATCGGTTGGTGCTAACAACAAGTACACAAAAGGATTGAAAACATTTAGTAAAATTTATGCAATAGGTATTCCAGCAGGATTCATCTTTATTGCATTGTTTCATCATTTAACAGGACATTAAAATATCTAATATGGCTTTAGATTCTAAAATACCTCAAGGTCCAATTGCAGACAAATGGACAAATTATAAAAATCATATCAATCTTGTTAACCCAGCAAACAAGCGTCTTATTGATGTTATTGTTGTTGGTACAGGATTAGCAGGTGGTTCTGCTGCTGCAACTTTAGCAGAGCTAGGCTACAATGTAAAAGCATTTTGCTTTCAAGATTCACCAAGACGTGCGCACTCTATTGCGGCTCAAGGTGGTATTAATGCAGCAAAAAACTATCAAGGAGATGGTGATTCTACATACCGATTATTTTACGATACTGTAAAAGGTGGTGATTACCGTTCTCGTGAAGCAAACGTATACCGTTTGGCTGAGGTTTCAGCAAATATTATTGACCAATGTGTGGCGCAAGGTGTGCCTTTTGCACGTGAGTATGGAGGACTTTTAGACAACCGTTCTTTTGGTGGTGTATTAGTATCGCGTACATTTTATGCAGCAGGTCAAACAGGTCAGCAGTTATTATTAGGTGCTTACTCTGCTATGAACCGCCAAATTGGTCGTGGAAAAATAAAAATGTACAACCGTCACGAAATGCTAGATGTTGTTATCGTAGATGGTAAAGCACGTGGAATTATAACACGTAACTTAATTACAGGAGAAATAGAAAGACATTCAGCGCACGCTGTTGTTTTAGGAACAGGTGGTTATGGTAACGTATTCTTCTTATCAACTAATGCGATGGGAAGTAATGTTACTGCAGCTTGGAAAGCTCACAAACGTGGTGCTTACTTCGCTAACCCTTGTTATACACAAATTCACCCAACATGTATTCCGGTTTCTGGAGATCATCAGTCTAAACTAACGTTAATGTCTGAATCTTTAAGAAACGATGGTCGTATTTGGGTACCAAAACACATGAAAGATGTAGAAGCTATTAGAGCTGGTAAATTAAAACCAACACAAATAGCTGAAGAAGATAGAGATTATTACCTAGAGCGTCGTTATCCAGCGTTTGGTAACCTTGTACCTCGTGATGTTGCTTCTCGTGCAGCTAAAGAGCGTTGCGATGCTGGTTACGGAGTAAATGCAACTGGAGAAGCTGTTTATTTAGATTTTGCTTCGGCAATTCAACGTTACGGAAAAGAGCAAGCGCACATTAAAGGTTTAGATGAAAACGATGCTGCTCTGGTTAAAAAATTAGGTCAAGAAGTTGTAAGAGTTAAGTATGGTAACTTATTCCAGATGTACGAAAAAATCGTAGATCAAAACCCATACGAAACACCAATGATGATTTATCCTGCGGTACACTATACAATGGGAGGAATTTGGGTAGATTATAACTTAATGACAACCGTACCTGGATTATATGCAATTGGTGAAGCTAACTTCTCTGATCATGGCGCTAACCGTCTTGGTGCTTCGGCATTAATGCAAGGTTTAGCTGATGGTTACTTTGTGTTACCATATACCATTGGAGATTATTTAGCTGATGATATTAGAACAGGACCTATTTCTACAGACACTAAAGAGTTTGAAGAAGCAGAGAAAAATGTAAAAGATAGAATAGCAAGTTTAATCAACAACAACGGATCACATTCTGTAGATTACTTCCATAAGAAATTAGGAAAAATCATGTGGAACAAAGTAGGAATGTCTCGTAACGAAAAAGGATTAAAAGAAGCTATTGAAGAGATTTCAACACTTCGTAAAGAGTTCTGGGCAGATGTAAAAGTTCCAGGAACAGCTGATGAATACAACGAAGAACTTGCAAAAGCAGGTCGTGTAGCAGACTTTTTAGAGTTAGGAGAATTATTTGCTAAAGATGCTTTACATAGAACAGAATCTTGTGGAGGTCACTTTAGAGAAGAATCTGTTGAAGAAGATGGTCCTCAAAAAGGTGAAGCAAAACGTGATGACGAAAACTTTACGTATGTAGCAGCTTGGGAATACAAAGGAGAACCTAAAGATGCAGTGCTTCATAAAGAAGACTTGGAATTTAAAGATATTGAATTAAAACAACGTTCATATAAATAAGAAAGACTATGAATTTAACGTTAAAAATTTGGCGTCAGAAGAACGCAAGCGATAAAGGAAAAATGGTAGATTATCCAGTAAGTGATATTTCACCAGATATGTCTTTCCTTGAAATGTTAGATGTTTTAAACGAACAACTTATTGAGCAAGGTGAGCAACCTGTAGCTTTCGATCATGACTGTCGTGAAGGTATTTGTGGTATGTGTTCTCTATATATCAATGGTGAAGCTCACGGACCAGATCGAGGTGTAACAACATGTCAGTTACACATGCGTATGTTTAAGGATGGTGATACTATAACTATAGAGCCATTTAGAGCTACAGCTTTCCCTGTAATTAAGGATTTAGTTGTAGATAGAAGTGCTTTTGATCGTGTACAACATGCAGGAGGATTTATTTCTGTAAATACCTCTGGTAATACGATTGATGCTAACGCTATTCCTGTAAATAAGCACGATGCAGATGATGCCTTTGCTGCTGCAACATGTATTGGTTGTGGTGCTTGTGTAGCGAGTTGTAAAAACTCGTCTGCGATGTTATTTGTTGGAGCTAAAGTGTCGCAGTTTGCATTATTACCACAAGGTCAAGTTGAAGCAACTGATCGTGTACTAAACATGGTGAAGCAAATGGACGAAGAAGGCTTTGGTAACTGTACTAATACAGGTGCATGTGAAGTGGAGTGTCCTAAAGGTATTTCTCTTGAAAACATTGCTCGTATGAACCGCGAATATTTAAAAGCGGCTTTTAAAGGCTAAAACTGAAGCTGTCAGACTTAGCTTGTCGAAGTCTGCAAACTTATATAAAATCAAAAAATCCCAAGGTAAATTTATATCTTGGGATTTTATTTTGAATAAAAATTTAAATGCAAGACCCAAATAAATTTTACAGAACTCATTTAGAGCATCATAAATCAGAATCAAAACGCATTTATAAACAAATGGGATTATACAGTGTGCTTAGGCTTGCTGTATTTTTGTTGGCTGGCTTTGGTATCTATCTAACCTATCAAAATTGGCAAGTTGCAGCAATTATAGCTGTGGTTGGCATTGCTGTGTTTCTGTTTTTACTATCCAGACATACAGATCTTAAAACCAAACGCGAACTACACAAACGATTAGCCACTATTAATGAAGATGAAATTAAAATAGCTTCAGGTGATTTTTATGATAGAGCAGATGGAAAAGTATTTCAAAATCCTGCTCATGCCTATAGTTTAGATATCGATTTGTTTGGAAGAGGTTCTTTCTTTCAGTACATAAATAGAACAACTATAAATGAAGGCACGCAATCGCTTGTTAATTGTTTGTTGGCAAACGATATTACTAATATTGAAGCAAGACAAAATGTGATTAAAGAATTAGCTGATGAGCCCGAATGGAGGCAATACTATTCTGGTGTAGCGCAAGGTGTAAAAGTGGAGCACTCTGCAAAATCTATTATTGAATGGCTAAAGGATTATAAACCATTTTTAAACGCAACATTATATTGGTTAACAATTGGTTTTAGTGTTGCTTCAGTAGCACTTTTGGTCTTAGGATTTACTGAAATTATTCCAATAAAATATGCTGGATATTGGTTGCTTTTAGGCTTAGTGATTACTGGAAGATTTTTAAAATCAATCAATAATGTTGCCCAAAACACCGAAAAAGCTAAAGACACTTTTAGGCAATATGCTTTATTACTGAAAGAAATTGAACAGAAAGAATTTCAGTCTGAGTTATTGCAACAACAGCAACAAAAAATACAGTCTGAAGGTGAAAAAGCCTCACAGATATTTACAAAATTCTCAAAAGCTTTAGACGCTTTAGATAACCGAAATAACTTCATCTCAGCCATTTTTGGAAATGGGTATTTACTTTGGGATATAAGGCAAACGTATCGCATAGAGCAATGGATTAGCAAGTATGCGCACAAGGTTGAAGATTGGTTTGAGGTCGTTACGTTTTTTGATGCGTACAACACTTTGGGTAACTATGCCTACAATCATCAAGACTTTAGTTATCCTAAAATTACTTCAGAGAACATAACGATTAAAGCCGAAAGTTTAGGACATCCTTTATTAAATGCTGAAAAACGAATTGATAGCGATTTAGAATTGTTACAAGAGCAGTTTTTCATCGTTACAGGCGCAAATATGGCTGGTAAGAGTACATTTCTAAGAACGGTTGCATTGCATATTGTTATGGCAAATGTTGGTTTGCCTATTTGTGCGAAGAAAAGCAAATACAAGCCGATTAAACTCATTACAAGTATGCGTACTACAGATTCGTTGACAGATGATAGTTCATACTTTTTTAGTGAATTAACACGACTAAAATTTATTGTAGACACTATTGCTGAAGATAAAAACTATTTTGTGATTTTAGATGAAATCTTAAAAGGTACCAATTCTACTGATAAAGCCATTGGCTCAAGAAAGTTTGTAGAAAAATTAGTTGGCCAAAAAGCAACAGGAATTATTGCAACGCACGATTTAAGTCTTACCGAAATTGAAACCGAATTAGAAGCTGTAAAAAACTACTTCTTTGATGCTGAAATTAAAAACGACGAACTCTTTTTTGACTACAAACTTAAGAAAGGCGTTTGCCAAAACATGAACGCGAGTTTCCTGTTGAAGAAGATGGAAATTGTTTAATAAAAAACCCTTTCCAAAAAATTAGGAAAGGGCTCTTAATCAATTTAAAAAAATAACTCAGCGATTATTTTAACTTTAGAGAATCTAAGGCATGATAGAAAAAATCTTGTTGGTCATTCATAGATACAAACAATCCGTTTGGAAATTTTTCACCAAGGGATTCTGTTACTACATCGCAACCATCGGTTTCTATCGTTCCTAAGTTTATCGTTTTAACAAAACTATTATCACTTCTTTTAAAAATATTGAAGCTGTGATCTTGCTGGTTAGACACAATTAAAAATCCATTATCTCCACCGTAAGTTGCTATAGCAATACCCTCAATATCATCTTTAAAATACTCACTACCAAACAATGCTATTTCATTATCTCCTTGTTTTGGATCAGCATGGTATTTTCTAATTCCAACACCTTCATCAGAATAATACACATATCCTAAAGCATCGTCAACAGCAATAGCTTCAATTTCTTTTTGTCCGCTAAAAGTCCCTAGATTTCTCAATAAATTAGCATGTACTCCCAATGAATCACTTACCAAAGCATATTGATAAAGATAACCTTGAGTTGGTCCTGCTTTTCTGCTTACAAAAGCTGAAACTTCACCTGTTTTTGGGTTTTTATAGATTGAAATTCCCATAGGTCTTTTCATTTCTATATTAGTTTCATCAGTAAACACTTTATAACCTCCATTATCTAAAGGTTTCATATCTGGAACTGAGTATAAACGGATTTGGTTTTTCTCTCTTTCAGTAAACATCATAATATCTGTTTCAGTAGAATCAGTCAATTTAAAACCATATTCTATATCAACATTATTAGGATAGCTTACGCCTGTTATAGATTTTTCTTTAATTATTTTCCCATCTAAATCAAAAGCATATACACCTCCATTTACCTCATCTTTATCTGTACCAAATACAATACTTTGCTCAGGGTTTTCACGATTTATCCATATTGCTGGATCATCACTATCGTGTGGTAGTTTTTCGGTTTTTAGTGTTGGCGCCACTTCTGGCAATCCGTTTCCACAAGAAAACAGTACTAAAGCAATAGTGCCTAATATAAATGTGTTCTTCATCTTCTTACTTCTTAAACAAATCATACTTTAAACCAAATGTTAAACGCTTTTCGTAGTATTCCATTTGCATAGTTCTACTACTTACACCTTGATAATAACGTAATGGTTGGTTGGTAATGTTGTTGATGTTAAGGTATAAACTCAAGTTTTTGTTGATAGCAACATTTGCATTAAAATCTAAGAAAAGTTGCTCATCATAATATCTATCTTCAAACGCATTTCCACCAATTTCATCAATGTAAGCATCAGAATAGTTAGCTGATAAACGTAAACTAAAGTTTTTACCTGCATACCCTAAAGAACCATTGAACATGTTAGGTGCTGTTTGTGGTAAATCTAAGTCTGTACGCTCTTCACCATCTTCATTACGAATACCATCTGTACTAGATGTTAAGTACGTATAGTTTAAGTAAACACTAAAGTTCTTTGCAAATCCTGGAAGGAAATCTAAACGACGTTGAAAAGAAACCTCAGCTCCAAATACTGATGCATCGTCACCATTTAATGGCTGGTATACTTCGAATCCATCTTCGTTTTCACTTTGGAAAGTGTACACAAAATCTTGAATATCTTTATAGAATAATCCTCCTGAAATGATACCTACTGATTTAAAATAGTGCTCAGCCATAACATCAAAGTTCATAGATGTTGTTGGGTCTAACTCAGAGTTTCCTAAGAAAATTTCTTCGTCTTCGTTATTGATTTCTCTATAAGGTACTAAATCAACATAATTAGGTCTAGCTAAAGTATTCGTCCACGCAAAACGTAATATTGTGTTGTCGTTAAGGTTATACTTAAAATGAACACCTGGTAAAATATTAGTATATGAGTTTTTGTCTTTTACAACGTTAATCCCTGAAACATCTCCTTCAGTATCAAACTCAAGTTCATTTCCTTCACTTTCAATAGAAGTATGCTCCAATCTTACACCTGCTAGTACGCTTAACTTATCTGATAAATCTTGGTTTAACATTGCGTAACCAGCATATACGTTTTCGTTTACATCAAAGTTTGCAGTAATATATTCTTCTGGAAGGTTTTCAGCTTCAAACAAGTTAGAGTCATTTAAGTTTAGACCTCCTAAAAATTCAGGGCTTGCAAAATTACCTACTTGGTATTGACCTCCTGCAAGAAAATCAGAATCAGAATAGTTTCTTGTTGGTACCATTCCTAAAAACTCCAAAGCTCCAGTCTCGTCACCATATTCTGTAAAGTCGTTTTCACGATTTTTGTTTTTCAATCTGGTTTTTGCTCCAAATTTTAAGAATCCATCCCTACCGTTTACAACAGACATTGGTACTTGTGCATTAACAAATAAGTTAAAGTCTTTTTCTTCTGTATATTGGTTTTCTTCAGTTAATTCACCAAACTCAAAATCTTCATAATTAGCATCAGTTGCACTTACAGGTGAAAACAATGGTTTGTCTTGATTATTATTAAAGTTAACTGCATATTCACTTTCATACTCTAAATAACGCTCATTTAAACGTTCTTCTGAAGCTTTTGAAAACGAAGCCATCCAATCCATTTGAACTTTACCAAACAAGTGCTCACCACCTAAGCTGTAGTTTTGCATACGTTGGTCTTCTAATCTTGCATTTTTATTTCGCTTGCTGTCAATTCCTCCTTTTGATTGACGCTTAGCTTCTACAGGAAACATCGTTAAGTTTCCATTAGCATCAACCGAAAAATCTCCTGCTCCAATATCTTCACCATCTAAAATTTCGTGTTCTAACCTAAAACGGTTTTCTCTATCGTCTCTCCAGTTATAGATAGATTTAAAGTAAACTGTGTTATTCTTATCTAACTTATAATCTAAATTAGCTGAAAAACTTCTACGCACACGTTGTACTAAATACTCTCTAATTTCAAATACGTTTGCATAAGGGTTTACGTCAACTTCTTCAAGGTTATCTTCATCTCCATTGTTAAACTCAAACTCATCAGTCCACTCTGCTTCGACATTGTCACTTCCAAAGTCGTTATCGTTGATAGATGCTGAAACCATCCATCCGAACTTATTGTTTTTGCTACGGTCTCCAACTAAGAAAGATCCGTTTAAAATTCTCTTGTCAGTAATAAAGTTAATACCAGAACCTGCTGTTGCAGATAAACGGAATCCTTGAGGTGACGTTTTAGTAATAAGGTTTACCGAACCACCAAGAGCATCCCCATCCATATCTGGAGTAACCGCTTTATTTACTTCAATAGTTTGGATCATGTCTGAAGGAATTAAATCCATTTGTACGTTACGGTTATCACCTTCAGCCGAAGGAATTCTACTTCCGTTTAATGTTACTGAATTTAATTGAGGAGAAAGACCACGAACAATAATGTTACGCGCTTCACCTTGGTCAACCTGCATTGTAATACCAGGAATACGCTTTACAGCATCACCAATATTGGCATCTGGGAATTTCCCAATTTGATCAGTTGATACAATATTGGTAATGTTTGTTTTATTTTTTTGAGTGTTTAGTGCTCTGGCTTGACTTCCAAAACCATAAGCCACTACTTCTATTTCATCAAGCTCAGTACTTTTTGATGTTAGTGTAATGTTCAATTCTGTTGTTTGAGAAGCAGTCACTGTTACTTCTTTCTTAAAATCGGCATAACCCAAATATTTAATTAAAAGGTTATACGTTCCTTCAGGTATATCTACCATAGTAAATTTACCGTCAAAATCGGAAACGACAGCTTTCTTAAGCTCTTCAATCATTACAGTTGCTCCTGGAACTGTAATTCCGTTGTCATCTGTTATAATACCTTGTAGATTTCCTGACTGAGAAAACCCATAAAAGGGTACAGATATAAATAATAGTAAAGTAAATAAATGTTTCATTGATAGGTTAATTTTGTTTTAGACAAAACTAGACCTAAGCCATGTTTTGTAGCTTTAGAATGTGTTAACAAATAGTAACTAACCCTTGAAAAACACCTATAAAACATAGCAACATTTACAATTACTTAACACTCGATAAAGATTTGGAAAACATTTCCTATAAATTGAGTAAGTAGGCTTGCAAATCGTCTTTGGAGTCTAACGGCAATTTTTTTCTTAGTCTGTATCGAGCAATTCTAACGCTATCAGAAGTAATACGAAGTATCTCTGCGATTTCTTTAGATGATAAATTTAATCTTAGTAATAAGCATAAGCGCATTTCAGAAGACGACAACTTTTCTAAAGCCGATTGTTTTAAAATTTTAAAAAACGCTGGATGAATTTGACCAAAATAACCCATAAGTTCTGTCCACTCATTATTATTGTTTAAGTCAGCTTCAATTTCACTTGCTAGTTCTTGTAATTTGGTTTTTACTAGCTCACTATTTCTTCCTTTTAATTTGGTAAGTGTTTTTGAAACATCAGAAAGCATTTTGTTTTTATGCGCAATGTGTAAACTATAATTAGTTAACGAAGACACTTTTATATCTATTTCGCGTTTTAGAGCTTGTTCTTCGGCTGTTTTTTTGTCTAAGTCGGCTTGTAGTAACTGTTGTTGATATTCTAAAATATGTTTCTCGTGTTTTCGTCTCTTTTTCCAGTACAAAAACCCAACTATAAGCGCTAAAATAATGGCTCCAGTAATAGTTAAGATAATATACTGTCTTACTTTATTAATCTGGTTTTGTTTGTTTAGAAGTTTAACTTCGGCTTCCTTTTCTTTTACCTCATATAATACTTGCATTGCACTTACTATTTCGGCATTGTTTTGTCTAAGTTCTTGTTCGTTAACTATGCTTTGGTTATTAAGGTAACTGTATGCTTTTTCATAATCTCCCAAATCAGCATAAGTTCTTGCTAAATCTTTTAAAGCACTTTCTATTTGAGATTCATTATTAGTTTTTTGAGCTAGCATTAAAGCTTGCTCAGTATACCCAAGCGCTTTACTATAATTACCTGTTTTACGATTGACATCACCAAGGTTATTAATGATGTTAATTTGAAGGTCGGTTTCACTATTCTTAGCAAATGTATTTGCAGTTTTAAAATATTGATATGCTAAGTCATACTGCTCTAAGTCTTCATAAATGCTACCAATATTTTCATTGGTGCTTGCTAAACCTGTACTATCGTTTAGCACATTAAAAATGGAAAGACTTAACTTTTGAAATTCTAAAGCCTTTTCATAATTACCTTGTTTTTCAGCTACACTACCCAATAATGCATTTGCTTGTGCTTTTCCTCTTGAGTAATTTATGTCTTCAGAAATTGTTAAGCTATTGTACGCATACTTGCTGGCTTCACTATACTTTTTTAAATCAAGGTTTATTGTTGAAAGTGCATTTTGAATATAAACCAGTCCTGAATCTTTAGTTTTATGAATATTAAGATACGCTTGATAGTTCTTTATCGCTTCACTATAGAGTTCTAAGCGACTAAAAAAATCTCCTAGTTTAACATGCACTTGTGCTGTTTTTGAAGTGTTGGAACTGGTTTTAGCCAACTCAAGTTCCTTTTTTAAATCATATAACTTAGTGTCGATCTCATTTGTAGTATTGATTGACATTTGAGCACAAAGAGACACAGATATAAAAAAAGCAAATATTGTAATGGTTTGTTTATAAGTAGACAAAATGCAAACTATTTTATAAACCTATAAAGAAACGCTACAAGTGTTACCCAAACTTATTGTTTGTATGATATTAATGTTATGAAATAAAAAAGCGGCTTAGAAATACATCTAGCCGCTTTAATTTTTTAAAAGAACTGTTTCTTAAGCCTCGAAAGGTTCTACAGAAACGTAAGATTTACCACCTTTTTTCTTTTCAAACTTTACAATACCATCTACTTTAGCGTGTAAAGTGTGGTCTTTCCCAGCATACACATTCTCTCCTGGATTGTGAGCTGTACCTCTTTGTCTTACGATGATGTTTCCAGCTACAGCAGCTTGACCACCAAAAATCTTAACACCTAATCGTTTCGATTCTGATTCTCTACCGTTCTTGGAACTACCTACTCCTTTTTTATGAGCCATTGTATTAAGGTTTTATATTGTTAATATTAAATGATACAGAAATTATTTTTCTATACCACCATCTAATTTGTCTTGTAATTCTTTTAATTCATCCCATTTTCCATCAGCTGCTAATTTAGCTTGCTTTGGCCAAGTGTCTGGTACATGACTACCACGAACTTCTGCGATGATTTCTGAAATTTGCTCAGGTTTAGCTTTTGCTAAATCTGCATAAGTTGCAATACCAGCTTCAATTAAAGTTTCAGCGATTTTTGGACCAATACCTTCGATTTTCTTTAAATCGTCAGCTTTTCCTGCTGCTTTTTTTGGTGCAGCTTTAGCTTCTACTTTAGGTTCAGCTTTTTTAGTTTCTTTTTTTGGAGCAGCTTTCTCAGCTTTTTTAGCTGGCTTAGCTCCTGAAGCTACGATGCTTTCAATAACGATTTCAGATAAGGCTTGTCTGTGACCATTTTTTACACGGTAACCTTTTCTTCTTTTCTTTTTGAAAACAATAACTTTATCACCTTTTAGGTGCTTAACGACTTTTGCTCCTACTTGAGCTCCGTCTATAGCTGGGGCGCCTACAGTTACATTGTTACCATCACCAATTAAAAGAACGTTATCGAAAGAAACTTTCTCACCTTCTTCTGTTGCTAAACGGTTAACAAAAACTTTTTGGTCTTTTTCAACTTTAAATTGATGCCCTGCTATCTCTACAATTGCGTACATAGCGTAACGTTTAAGTTTGTGTTAATAATTTTACTCAAAAATGAGTGCAAATATACGCCTAAATCTTTAATCTACAAACCTTTTATGCTTTTTGAGAGATATTATAGCTTTTTTTGAGTAATTGCATGAATGTTAAGGTGAGCACAACGGTTGAAGCCAATCCTTCAATTAAGATAATAAACACTAAAATTCCAGTGCCTTCTCCATAGTTACTAAACCATTCTCCTAAAAGCGCTTCAGTAAATTTTGGGTCAATATGAAACATGTAAATAGCCATAAAAGCTGTAAATAAAACTGTTCCTACAAAACCTGTAATTAATCCTGTTTTAAAACCGTCAATATAAGTAAAGCTGTCACTAACAGATAACTTATAATATTTTATGCCGTAATAAATACCCGAGGCCATAATAAGCCCATTAAAAAGTCTTAACCAAATATTCTCATGAAGATTAAACAATCTTACAAACAAAAAATAGGCTATTAAAGTTACCGCAATAAAAATTCCATATTTTAATGCTACCGAAAAAGATGTTTTCATAATATAAATGTTTGAAATCAAGTCCTTTAAATTTCGTGAAAATTTGCGTATATAAATAATTTTATATCTCTTTTTTACATTTATTTCACACAATGCGTGGTATGATTTACTATTTTTGTGAAACTTGTAACATTTTTCGCAACTCGAAGACTTACAATTTATATTATAAACTAAAAACAAACTCACAATGAAAAAAAGCTTATTTACTTTAGCTGCATTTGTATTGGCTGGTTTTGCTACATCTGCACAAGAAGTTGAATTTGAAGAATTTGATCTAGATAACGGATTGCACGTTATTTTGCATCAAGATAATACTGCTCCAGTTGTTATCACCTCAGTTATGTACAACGTAGGTGGAAAAGATGTTGGAGGAACTCCTGATGCACCTCGTACAGGGTTTGCACACTTTTTTGAGCACCTTTTATTTGAAGGGTCTGAAAACATTGAGCGTGGGGAATTTATGAAAATTATTCCTGCAAATGGTGGTACATTTAACGCTAATACTTCTCAAGACAGAACGTACTACTATGAAATTTTTCCTTCAAACAAATTGGAGTTAGGATTATGGTTAGAGTCTGAAAGAATGCTTCACCCAGTTATTGACCAAGTAGGTGTTGATACTCAAAACGAAGTTGTAAAAGAAGAAAAGCGCCAACGTTATGATGCTCCTTATGGTGGAATTTTAGAGGCTATTGGATCAAACTTGTTTAAAGTTCACCCATACAAAGACCCTAATATTGGCTACATGGAAGATTTAGACGCTTCTACATTAGAAGAGTTTAATCAGTATTTCAAAGATTATTATGGACCAAATAATGCGGTTTTAGTTGTTGCTGGAGACATTGACATTAATAAAACCAAGAAAATGGTTAGCGATTATTTCAGTGAAGTAAAAAGAGGTCCTGAAGTAGTAAGAAACTTCCCTAAAGAAACTCCAATTACTGAAACTATTAAAGCTCAAGCATTTGACAAAAACATTCAAGTACCAGCAATTATAGCTACTTACAGAACTCCTGGTTTTGGAACAAGAGATGCTTATGTTTTAGACATGATTTCTTCTTACTTAAGTGGAGGGAAAAGTTCTGTGTTGTACAAAAAGTTGGTTGACGAACAAAAACAAGCTTTAGCTGTACAAGCTGTAAACCTTGGTCAAATGGATTACAGTGTATTTGCTTTATTTGCTATTCCATTAGGAGAAGTTGATTTAACAACACTTTTAACTGAAATGGATGAGGAAATTGCTGTAATGCAAACTGAATTAATCTCTGAGCGTGATTACCAAAAACTTATCAATCAATTTGAAAATCAATTTGTAAACTCTAACTCAAGTATTGCAGGTATTGCAAGCTCATTAGCTACCTACTACTTACTTTATGGAGATGTAAATTTAATCAATAAAGAAATTGATATTTACAGATCAATTACTAGAGAAGAAATTCGTGATGTGGCAAAAAAATATCTTAGCCCTAATCAGCGTGTAGAATTGGAATACTTACCTCAAAAAGACGAAAACTAAGATGAAAACGATATATAATAACATGAAAACAAAACTATCTGTATTAATTGTACTGTTTTTTGTGACAGTAAGTGTTACTGCTCAAATTGACCGTTCTAAACCACCTAAAGCAGGACCAGAACCAAAAATTTCGTTGGAAGTTCCTAGTGAGTTTGAATTAAAAAACGGATTAAAAGTATTGGTTGTTGAAAATCATAAATTACCAAGAGTATCGTATTCATTACGTATTGACAACAACCCAATAGCTACTGGTCAAAAAGCAGGTGTAGAAAGCATCTTAGGGAGCATGTTAGGAAATGGTACTACTTCTATTTCTAAAGATGAGTTTAATGAAGAAATAGACTTTTTAGGTGCTAGTCTTAACTTTGGGTTTAGTGGTGGATTCGCTAGCTCTTTATCAAAATACTCTGATCGTGTTTTAGAATTAATGGCAGATGCTGCAATTAATCCTTTATTAACTGAAGAGGAGTTTGAAAAAGAAAAAGTAAAACTAATTGAAAGCCTAAAACAAGAAGAAAAAAGTATTGACGCTATTAGTAGTCGTGTACGTAACGTACTAGCTTATGGAAAAAATCATGCTTATGGTGAATACATAACTGAAGAAACTATTAACAATATAACTTTTGGAGATGTAGTTGCTTTTTATGAAAAGTATTTTAATCCTAACAACGCTTATTTAGTTGTTATAGGTGATATTGACTACAGAACTATTAAAAAGCAAATTGAAGCTCACTTTGATGGATGGGAAAAATCTATTGACGTTTCTAATAAAGTCCTTCCTGCTGCTCCAAATGCGCAATACACTCAAATCAATTTTGTAGATTTCCCAACAGCTACACAATCAAGCATTACTGTAACTAACAATGTTGATTTAAAAATGAATGATAAAGATTATCATGCAGCTTTAATTGCAAACAACATCTTAGGTGGTGGTGGAGAAGGTTATTTGTTTAAAAACCTTCGTGAAGAGCATGGATATACTTATGGAGCTTACTCTAGTCTTGGAGCTAGCAGATATGGTTTAGGACGTTTCAACGCTTCTGCTAAAGTTAGAAACATGGTAACTGATAGTGCTGTAGTTGAAGCATTAAAAGAAATCAATCGTATTAAAACTGAACCTGTAGACCCACAAACACTTAGAGACGCTAAGGCAAAATATGTTGGTAACTTTATTATGGGATTAGAGCAACCACAAACTGTGGCTAACTATGCTTTAAACATTAAGTTAAACAACTTACCTAAAGATTTTTATACTACTTATCTTCAAAAAATCAACGATGTAACTGTTGAAGACGTACAAAGAGTATCTAACAAATACTTTAAAACTGAAAATGCTCGTGTAGTAGTTGTAGGTAAAGGAAGTGATGTTTTAGAAAACCTTGAAAAAACAGGTATTCCAATTAAATATTACGATGCATATGCAAACCCTGTTGAAAAACCAAACTATGATATAGCAATGCCTGAAGGTGTAGATGCTAAAAAAGTTATTAATGACTATTTAGAAGCTGTTGGTGGAAAAGCAAAAATTGAATCTACTAACTCTATATTAGTCTCTTACGAAGCATCAGCAATGGGAGCAACTATTGTAAGTGAAGAAAAACGTCTTGATGGAAAAGCTTCTCAAAGCATTTCTATGAATGGTAGCCCTATGATGGCTGTTGTAATGACTCAAGAAAAAGTTACAATGAACAAAAACCCATTACCAGAAAATATGGCTAAAGACATGAGCATTATGGCTGGTTTATTCCCAGAATTAAATATGCTTAATGCTGATAATGTAAAATTAGCTGGAATTGAGTCTATTGATGGTAAAGATGCTTATAGAGTTGAAGTTTCAGGAGAAGTAATTTCTCTAACGTATTTTTATGATGTTGAAACTGGATTAAAAGTAAAAGAGATTCAAACAACTAATATGCAAGGTCAAACTCAAAGTCAAGAAACCGATTTAAAAGACTACCAGTTAATTGAAGGATTAAAGTTTCCTGGAGTTAGATCTGGAAGTCAAATGGGACAAGTTATTGAGTTTAAACTTAAAGAAGTTAAAATCAACGAAGGCGTATCTGATGCTGATTTTGACTAATTAAGTCTTTAAATAATTTTTTAAAAACCGAAGTTTATACACTTCGGTTTTTTTTATGCAATATTGCTGTAAATCACAAAATTCGTTAATTATTTCACTAAAAACAGCAATATTTATTAGATTTGTTTCAAATTAAAACACAATAAATACCCTAAAGGAGAAAAATTTAATTCATTATGAAAACAATAAAAAATATATTAGTTGTCTCTGTTTTAGCACTTTTTATAGTGTCTTGTAAAAACGATGCTAAGCCTGAAGTTAAAACTGTAGATACTACTATTGAAGAAACTTCAGTAAAACTAGATCCTAATGCAACTTATGCTAAAGCTGAGTTTGGTATTGAAGGTATGACATGTGCAATTGGTTGTGCAAAAACTATTGAAAAGAAACTTGCAAAAGTAGAAGGTGTAAAGTCTGCTACTGTAGATTTTGACAAGCATTTAGCAATGGTAGAGTATGATGAAGCTAAAGTAACTCCTAACTCTTTAGAAGAAGCGGTTGCTAAAGCAGGAGACATGTACAAAGTTAATGACATGAAAACGGTTGAATCATTCTCTAACGAAAAAGCTTGTAAAGCAGATTGCAAAATGGCATGTTGTGCTGATAAAACCGAAGACGCTAAAAAAGCTTGTGCTGAAGACTGTAAAATGGCATGTTGCGCAGATAAAAAGAAAGCGTAACTTTAAAATACTAAGTTATAAATAAAAAGCCACTCAAAATGAGTGGCTTTTTTTATTATCGTAAAGGAAACCCTTTTGCTGCCCACCAAGGATGGATTTCAATTTCCAATCGTCCTGCTTGTACCATTGGGTCTGCATTTGCTAAACTGTCGGCCATTTTTTGTGTTGGCACATTATATATGGTAATACCTCTTATATCTCCATCGTCACCAAAAGGTCCTGAAATATCAGCATAACCTAAATCGTACATTTTTTGTAAATGTGCTAAATGCTCTTCTTGTAAAATCGCAGCTTCCTCTTCATTTTGATTACGTATTGTACCACGCTTTAAAAAAGCAATAAAATACTGTTGCATAAGTATAGTGTCTTGCGTTTTCGCATCAACATAATCAAAGGTCTTAAACCCTTTTGCTGCAAGTTCAGATTTTAACTCACTAATAGATTTTTCAGGTACTACTTCTTCCTCTACTTCAATTATGGTTGAGTCCTCAATAGCTTCAATAGGTTCTTCTATTTCAGTAGTGGTTTGTTTAGGCTCTTCTTTGCATGCAACATATAATAATGCTACAATGCACAATGGTAATAGTCTTTTCATAACTTCCAGGTGTTGTATGGTTTTTTGCTTATTTGTGAATTATAATATTTAATGTCTCCTGTTACTTCTTCTCCTAACCAATCGGGTTTTTCAAAATACTCATCTTTGGAGTTTAGTTCAACTTCGGCAATAATTAAGCCTTTATTATCTCCAAAAAATTCATCAACTTCAAAGATATGTTTTGCAACTGCAATCTCGTAACGTATTTTGTCAATCACTCCTTTTTCACACAGTTTTAAAAGCGCTTCAGCATCTGTTTTATCGATGTCTTTTTCCCATTCAAAACGCGATAATCCATCACTTGTAGATGGTCCTTTTACAGTCAATACACCTTTATCACCTTTGAGTCTTACTCTAACTGTTCGTGCTTTGTCAGTATTTAAAAACCCTTGTACTATATGCGTTTTTGAATGCGCTTGGTTTTTAAACGCATGAGAAGTTACTAAAAATTTACGTTCTATTTCAATCATAGTTTTGACTAAATGAGCAGGATATCAATTCACGCTTTAAAATACAAATTTTGGGATTCCTGCCTTCGCAGGAATTAGTAAATTTACACTATGCAAAACGATTTACCAATACGAAAGATTATTCATGTAGATATGGATGCTTTTTATGCATCTGTAGAGCAAATGGACAATCCTGAATTAAAAGGTAAACCCATTGCTGTTGGTGGTAGTAGTAAACGTGGTGTTGTAAGTGCTGCAAGCTATGAAGCCAGAACATTTGGTGTAAGAAGTGCTATGAGTGGTGTTAAAGCAAGACGTCTTTGTCCTGAGCTTATTTTTGTGCGTCCGCGTTTTAATCGCTACCATGAAATTTCTAAAAAAATCAGGAAAATTTTTCATGATTATACCGATTTGGTAGAACCGTTATCGCTTGATGAAGCTTATCTAGATGTTACCCAAAACAAAAAAGGACACCCAAGCGCAACACTTATTGCTAAAGACATAAGGCAACGTATTTTTAATGAAGTTGGTTTAACTGCTTCTGCTGGGATTTCTATCAATAAATTTATTGCAAAAGTAGCAAGCGACTACAACAAACCTAACGGACAAAAAACCGTGAATCCTGAAGAAGTGCTTGAGTTTTTAGAAGCTCTTGACATTAGAAAATTTTATGGCGTTGGTAAAGTTACTGCCGAAAAAATGTACCAAAAAGGCATTTTTACAGGAAAGGATTTAAAAGCAAAATCGCTGGAATATCTAGATGCGCATTTTGGTAAATCTGGTCGTTACTATTACTATGTGGTTAGAGGCATTCATAACAGCGAAGTAAAGCCAAATAGAACCAGAAAGTCTTTAGCTGCTGAACGTACCTTTAGTGAAAACCTGTCTTCTGAAGTGTTTATGCTTGAAAAACTAGACCATATTGCTGAAGAAGTAGCGCGACGTTTAAACAAAAGCTCTGTTGCAGGAAAAACCGTCACCTTAAAAATAAAATACAGCGATTTTACACTACAAACACGTAGTAAAACTTTACCTTATTTTATTAGTGACAAGAGTATAATTTTAGAGACTGCTAAAGATTTATTGTACCAAGACAAGTTGAGCAATTCAGTGCGTTTATTGGGTATTTCGTTATCTAATTTAAATACTGAAACCTCTAAAAAAAGCACTGTAAAAACACCCGAAAAAGCAGTGAGTGTACAATTGCAGTTTGAGTTTTAAGGTGTTTGACTTTATCAAAAAAATAGTCGACCTTCGTTTAATTGTGATATGTTTAGTTAAAACAATCCATATATTTATTATTGTAAAACATTTAAACGAAACCGAATGAATAGAATTAAACCCTTTCTAATTTTTCTTTTTTTAACTAATTTAATTTATGGTCAAGATGTAAAAATGACAACTGAATATTCCTCTGAAAATCAGGATGTGTCTGATATGCTCAATTTTGAAAGTATTGACTTTTGGAAAATAAAATTTACTGGAAAAGACATTACAGATAAAAGCTTTATCCTTACAGTAAAAGAAATGTGGGACGGAAAAATAAAAAGTACTGATACAATCATAAATACTTCAAAATACCCAAAGAACTCTGAAGTAAAATCCGATACTCTTAAATTAAAAGTAATGGCAAAAAGAACAGACGAACCGAAACTCAAATTATGGTTTCGATTTCCAAAGTTTGTTATAAAGAAAAAGTATGATGCGATAATGTCTGATGACTACAGTTTGAGGAATACAGGAGTTAGAGAAAAAATTGAATACGGAAAAAACTTCTATTTTTTGACATACATTTTACCTTACGAAAAGGATGGATTTAAGTTTTGGTGTGATGTAGATGATAGCGGAAAAAATGTAGAAGACTGGGGAAAAGAATTTGGAATAAAACACTATGTAATATTTGAAATGAAATTTATTGAATAAAAACGTTTTACAATAACGTGTATGGTTCATTGCAGCTAAATTCCTAATCAGGATTCAATAACAAACTACTATATTCCTAAAATAAAAAAGCCACTGAAAATTTTCAGTGGCTTTTTTGTTTGCGTTAGCGATTGCAGCATTGTTGGAGCTCCTCAGAGAGAGCGACTGCGGAAAGCGCGACCCTTGTGGTAACGCCCAAAAAATAGTTTAAAAACTACAGCTTGTAATTTCAGTAACTCTTAGTGTGTTTACCATACCTTTTTCTTGTATAGGCATTGCAGCTAGACTTACCAGCATATCTCCTGTTTCTAGATAGCCTTTTTTACAGGCAATAGCGTTGACGTCTTCAATGGTTTCATCTGTACTTACAAACTTGTCGTAATAAAACGCTTTAACTCCCCAAAGCAAGCTTAATTGTGTTAAAATACGTTTGTTGGATGTAAATACCAAGATGTGAGAACTTGGTCTCCAAGCCGAAATTTGAAACGCTGTGTAACCACTATTGGTTAATGTAGAAATGGCTTTGGCATCAATTTCGTTTGCCATGTGTGCTGCGTGGTAGCAAATAGATTTTGTAATGTAACGCTTGGTACGAATGTGTGGTGGCGATTGTGGTACTTGTATAAGTGGCGAATCTTCAACACTTCTAATAATGTTTGCCATTTGCCTAATAACTTGCACTGGATAACTCCCAACCGATGTTTCTCCTGAAAGCATTACTGCATCTGCTCCATCCATAACCGAGTTTGCCACATCGTTAACCTCAGCACGTGTTGGTGTTAAACTAGAAATCATGGTTTCCATCATTTGCGTAGCAATAATTACAGGAATTCTTGCACGTTTTGCTCGTAATACCAATTGCTTTTGGATAAGCGGAACTTCCTCGGCAGGAATTTCTACACCTAAATCACCACGAGCTACCATTAATCCGTCGCAATAAGCAACAATTTTATCGATATTCTCAACAGCTTCAGGTTTTTCAATTTTAGCTATAATTGGAATTTTATGTTTGCTATGCTCTTTGATAAGTTCTTCGAGCTGAATTAAATCTTCAGCATGACGCACAAACGATAACGCAATCCAATCTACTTGCATTTTTATTGCAAAAATTGCGTCTTCAATATCCTTTTCAGTAAGTGCAGGTTGTGAAATATTAGTGTTAGGAAGGTTAACGCCTTTTTTAGATTTTAAGGGTCCACCTTGAATAACGCGTGCTTTTACTTCCGATTTTTTATCGGTTGAAACCACTTCAAAAATTAATTTTCCGTCGTCTAAAAGTATGCGCTCTCCTGGTTTTGCATCTTGTGGAAAACTATCATAAGTCATGTAAACACGTTCTTTTGTGCCTTCAAAACGTTTTCCGGTTGCAAAAATAATTTCGTCACCTTCATTAACGATGACTTCGCCTTTCATTACGCCAACACGAAGTTTAGGTCCTTGCAAATCACCTAAAATGGCTGCATTGTATCCAAACTCATCGTTAAGCTCTCTTATCATTTTTATACGCTGTTCAACATCTTTATAGTCGGCATGTGAAAAGTTAATTCTAAACACATCAACACCTTCCTCAAGCATGCCTTTTAAAACATCTTTTGTACTGGTTGCTGGTCCTAATGTTGCTACTATTTTGGTTTTCTTTCTTTTTGGCATTAATTAAAAAATTAAGTGGTCTTTAGATTTTAGTTGTTCTACATCTACACTGTAAGCTGTGATAACTTGTGGTATAGACTGTATTTTATTGAGAATTATTTTCTCGTTTAAATATTGGGTGTCATTATCTATTTTAAACAGATAGTCAACGTTTTTCAATTCTGGTAATAGGTGATATGTTTTTAAGACTTTGCCTTGAGCTTCAAATAAAGATCCTGTACTTTGCAGGCTGTCTTCTTCTTTTTTACACACGTTGGACATAAGATTCCAAGTAGTGTATTGTTCTTTGTCTTCCCACTCATAAATAGAGTAAGATGCCGAAAAATACTTGTAGTCTAAATCTTGTGGTTTACGCTCTAAATTTATCTCTAAATTTTTATTAAGAAGATAAGCCAATCTATAATCTTCCAGTCTGCAATGAATAGCTAAAAGCGTGAAAGAAGCATCATAGAAATCGTCAACAAGTAATTTATGCAATGCCATAATTAATCAACTATACGATGTAAATATAGTATAATATAATAATTAAAAAATGAAGTTAACATTAATCTTATCAAGACCTGTTAACGAAAACGTTTGAATTTTTACAAGCGTCTAATTATTCGTTAAAAAATTTGGTAATTTTATTTTGAAACGCAAAAAAAGCACGTTTTGAAGCTTTTTCTTCGGCTTTCTTTTTTGAAGTTGCTCTTGCCTTTGCCACCACTTTATCGTCTATAGATAACTTAACCGAAAAGTGTTTTAGGCTATCGTTTCCTGTGTCTTCATAGACATTGTAGTCAAAGGTCTTTTTTTCTTTTTGGCACCACTCAATAAGTAAGCTTTTGTAGCTAATAACCTTACCTTCTAGGGTTTCAATATCAACATGCGGATTAATTACTCTTTTAAAAATAAATTTTTCGCAGTATCTATAACCTCTGTCTAAAAATATGGCTCCAACTAAGGCTTCAAAAAGATTACCATGAATGTTATTACCAAAATTGGATTTTGAAATTTTGCTTTCTACAAAGTCAATTAAATTAAGCTCTTTACCCAATTCGTTAAGGTGTTCTCTACTTACAATTTTAGAACGCATTTTTGTAAGATAGCCTTCATCTCCATGAGGAACTTCGCTAAAAAGATAAGCAGCTATTACTGAGCTTAACATGGCATCGCCAACAAACTCTAGTCTTTCATAGTTAATTGCATTTCCTTTTTTGTCCTTTATATTCATAGAACGATGGGTAAATGCAGTAATGTAGTAGTTCTTGTTTTTGGGTTTAAACCCTAGAATATTTTTTAGTTGCAAAAAAAAATTCCCGTTATCGTTAGAACGGGAATTTAATATGTTACGAATGTAATTCATTCAGGAATTAATCTAATTTTTTAAATAATACACAAGCATTGTGACCTCCAAATCCAAATGTATTACTCATAGCAACTTTAACGTCTCTTTTTTGAGCTTTATTTAATGTTAAATTTAATTCAGGATCAATAGTTTCATCTACTACTTCGTGGTTTATTGTTGGAGGCACTACACCATGTTCTATTGCTAAAATAGCGGCAATAGACTCGATAGCTCCTGCAGCTCCAAGTAAATGTCCAGTCATGGACTTAGTAGAGTTAATATTGATGTGTTTTGCGTGGTCACCAAACACTTCCGAAATCGCTTTAAGTTCAGCAACATCTCCAAGAGGTGTTGATGTACCATGCGTGTTGATATGATCAACTTCTTCAGGGTTTATACCAGCATTATCTAAACAATTTCTCATTACAGCCATTACACCTATACCTTCAGGGTGAGGAGCTGTCATATGATGCGCATCTGAAGACAATCCGCCTCCAATAACTTCAGCATATATTTTTGCACCTCTTGCTTTAGCATGCTCATACTCTTCAAGAATTATTGCTCCTGCGCCTTCTCCTAATACAAAACCATCTCTGGTTGCGTCAAAAGGTCTTGAAGCGGTTTCAGGACTTTCGTTTCTTGTTGATAATGCATGCATAGCATTAAAACCACCCATTCCAGCAATGGTTACTGCTGCTTCACTACCACCAGTTACTATAACATCACAGTGCCCTAAACGAATATAGTTTAAAGCATCAATCATAGCATTGGCAGAGGATGCACAGGCAGATACTGTTGTGTAATTAGGACCCATAAATCCATGTTTAATAGATATGTTTCCTGGAGCAATATCTGCAATCATTTTTGGGATGAAAAATGGATTAAATCTTGGTGTTCCATCTCCAGCTGCAAAGTTTAGTACTTCGTCCTGGAATGTTTCCAAACCTCCAATACCTGCTCCCCAAATAACTCCAACTTTCAATTTATCAACAGCCTCAAGATCTAGTTTCGCATCTGCAATAGCTTCATCAGAAGCTACCATTGCATATTGCGTAAATCTGTCCATCTTTCTAGCTTCTTTTCTGTCAAGAAAATCGGTAGCGTTAAAGTTTTTTAATTCGCAAGCGAATTTGGTTTTGAACTTTTCAGTATCAAAATATGTTATAGGTGCTGCACCACTTTTTCCTTGTAATAAGCCTTCCCAATATTGATCTTTGGTATTGCCTATAGGAGTAAGTGCACCTAACCCAGTAACTACAACTCGCCTTAATTCCATAAATTAACGTGAATTATTTTGCTTCTTCTATATATGAGATAGCTTGACCAACTGTTGCAATGTTCTCAGCTTGATCATCTGGAATTTGGATATCAAATTCCTTTTCGAATTCCATAATTAATTCTACAGTGTCTAATGAATCTGCTCCTAAATCGTTTGTGAAGCTTGCTTCAGTTACAACTTCGTTCTCATCAACACCTAATTTGTCTACGATAATCGCTTTTACTCTTGATGCAATGTCTGACATAATTTTTAAATTTTAAGTTTTAATTAGAGCGCAAAAATAAAAAAACTTTATTTAATACACATCTTTACTTTAAAAATGTGAATGTAATTTACTAAAATTACTTTTAAGTATTTCTATTTTGGCTTCTAATTGTTAATAATTATTCTTTTTTTTGTTTCGAATAATCCTAACATTATATCTGTAAATGAAACGTATTGTAATTTTTGCGTCCGGAAGTGGAACCAATGCTGAAAATTTAATTAAGTTTTTTCACAACAGAGATAATGCGTCTGTTATTCAGGTGTTGACCAACAATCCTCATGCCAAAGTACTAGAACGCGCAAAAAACCTGAGCGTTAGCGCTTTATCATTCAACAGAGTTGCTTTCTCAAAAACCGATGATGTCCTTAATATTCTAAAAGCTACTCAACCAGACTTAATAATACTAGCTGGTTTTTTATGGAAGTTTCCTGAGCATATTTTACAGCATTTCCCTAATAAAGTCATTAATATACATCCTGCTTTATTGCCTAAATATGGAGGAAAAGGCATGTATGGTATGCACGTTCATGAAGCTGTTGTGGCAAATAACGAAACCGAAACTGGTATTACCATTCATTATGTTAACGAAAACTATGATGAAGGTGCTATTATTTTTCAGGCTAAATGTAGCGTAGAATCATCTGATACTGCCGAAGCTGTAGCGGCAAAAATTCATGAGCTTGAAATGGAGCATTTTCCAAAAGTAGTTGAAGACTTATTAAAGCCATAATACTAAGGCAATGACTGAAATTATAGATTTAAGCCAAGACATTTATGAAGGTATGCCTGTTTATAAAGATTTGCCTCAAGTAAAAATGTCTGTTCATAACACCCACGAAGATTGGGATGGCGATTTTGATTCTAAAACCAAAACGCCTGCTGTACATAAACTAGAATTGGGCGAGCATACAGGCACTCATGTTGACGCTTTAAACCACATGGCAAAACAATATAAAGGTCAGTCTATCGACACAATGCCTTTATCAATGTTTTATACCGAAGGTATTTGCTTAGACCTTTCTCACAAATCTTTTAGAGAATTAATTGAAATAAGCGATTTGGAAACTGCTTGTAAAAAGCAAGGCGTAAGTATTAAAAAAAATGATACTGTATTAATTTATACTGACCATTATAGAAAAGCATTTGGAACGGAAAACTGGAGCAAAGGACCAGGTGTTAGTGCAGAAACAGCCAGATGGTTGGGAAATCAAAAAATTGCTGCTTTTGGAGTGGAAACAATGTCTCCAGGTGTTTCAGGAATTTCGAACAAAGAAGTACATCATATTTGTGGTGAATTAGGCTTTACGCACTATGAAAACATGGTTAATTTATATAAGTTAATAGGAAGAAAAAGATTTCGTTTTATTGCCTTACCTTTAAAAATTAAAGGAGGAACAGGTTCTCCTGTAAGAGCTGTTGCTGTTTTTGAAAATTAGTAGTTCATGTCCAAGAAAAAGAAAAAATACTACACAGTTTGGAAAGGTCACCACACAGGTGTTTTTGAGTCTTGGGATGATTGCAAAGCTCAAATAAAAGATTTTCAAGGCGCACAGTACAAATCGTTTCCCACATTTGAAGCCGCTAAAAAGGCTTTAAAAGGTAATTATTTTGACTACGTAGGAAAAAACAAAACATTTAAAAGTGAACTCTCTGAAGAACAATTAAAAAAAATAGGTCAGCCTAATTACAACTCTATCTCTGTTGATGCTGCCTCTTCAGGAAACCCTGGTATAATGGAATATCGAGGTGTAGATACCAAAACAAAAAAACAACTCTTTATTCAAGGACCTTTTGATGAAGGCACAAATAATATTGGTGAGTTTTTAGCTATTGTTCACGGATTGGCATTTTTAAAACAACATAATAGTGACCGCATTATATATACCGATTCTAAAACTGCAATGAGTTGGGTACGAAAGAAAATGTGTAATTCTAAATTAGAACGCAACTCAAAAAATAAACCTGTTTTTGATTTAGTAGACAGAGCAGTAAAATGGTTAAAAGAAAACCACTACACAACAACTATTGTTAAATGGGAAACCAAAGCCTGGGGAGAAATCCCTGCTGATTTTGGCCGCAAGTAAACGCTCAACCCATTGAACAGTAACACACGGATTATTACTATTTACATATAACTCTTTTTTTTTTAAATCGTTTTTTCTAATTAGAAAATAATACGCACTATACTTATTATTTGCTAGAAATACGTATTCCACAGCTCTACGTTGTAGACTAATATTGTGTTGGCTAAAACAATTAATCAATTACAATGAAAAACAAATACTATTTATTTTTTTTGTTAGCAACAATATTATTTACAAAAAACACTCTTTCTCAAAATATTGTAACAACATACCCAAGCCTAAATGCAACTAATGTGCCTATAAACTCAAACCCATACATAACTTTTGATATGGAAATAGACGCTTACACATTTAGTTTAATTAACGTAAATGTTTTTGGATCTTTTACAGGAAAAATACCCGGAACTATTACAGGAATTGGGACTAACACCTTAACTTTTACCCCTAATCAACATTTTAAACCTGGAGAACTTATTTTTTTATCAGCAAGCACCTTTCTAGGTAACTATACTACTTCTTTCACTACAATAGGAGGATTGAGTACTGCAAATTTTGATAATGGTGAAAATATAATAATAAACAACCTTATTGGTGGGTTTGCAGTCTTTGCTGCCGATTTAGACAATGACGGTAATATAGATGTACTCTCTGCATCTATTTTTGACGACAAAATAGCATGGTATAAAAATGATGGTAATGGAAATTTTGGACCTCAACAAACAATATCAACAGAATTGGACGAAGCTTGGGCTGTATATGCCGCCGATTTAGATAACGATGGCGATATAGATGTTATATCAGGATCAAGAGTTGACAATAAAGTAGCTTGGTATGAAAATGACGGAAATGGAAATTTTGGACCTCAACAAATTGTAACAACATCAGCTAGATACACAAAAAGATTACATGTTAGCGATGTTGATGGTGATGGTTTTTTAGATATTTTATGCACGCCTTCCAGTTCAAGTGGAATGTATTGGTTTAAAAATAACAATGGTAATCCTTGGACTCAAGAATTAATTAACAATGGTACCGCAGCTATAATTCGTGCTGCAGACATGAATAATAATGGCAAAATGGATATCATATTCACTAAAGACCGTGTTTATTGGAACCAACAAATGGAAGAAAACACCTTTGATTATTCATATGCCATCTCTCCTGGCTCCTTTCATATTTTCGGTTTAGATATTACAGATTTAGACGGTGACAACTATCAAGATGTTATTATAGCTACCAGATACAGTGGTATTCATTGGATTAAAAATAATGGAAATGGCAGTTTTCAAGCTATGCAAGAAATAACATCTGTTACGGAAGCTAATTTTGCTTACGGAGTATACTGTAGCGATTTAGATGGCGATGGCGATATGGATGTCATCTCTGCATCAACAGACGACACTAAAATAGCATGGTATGAAAACGACGGTTTAGGAAACTTTGGCCCACAACAAGTAATAACAACAAACGCTAATGGAGCCAGAAATGTGTATGCCGCAGATTTGGATAATGATGGTGATTTAGATATAATATCTGCTTCAAGCGGTAAAATTGCTTGGTATGAGAATGTAAACAATACCTTAAGCATGAATGGCATTAGCAACTTTTATGAAAATATTACATCATACCCAAACCCAACTAAAGACAAAATAACTATAGAAACAAAGGATGGCTCATCAATAAAAGTCATAGACATATATGACATATCAGGGCGTTTAGTAAAAACTATATCTGGAAACAATAGCAACCATATCAATATTGACTTATCTGGTTTAAGTACCTCAACCTATTTTTTTACGATAAAAAACACTGAACATCAAACCATAACCAAAAAAATCATTATTGAATAAAAACAAAATAACGCCTGTTAATCTTAAGATTAATAGGTGTTACTTATTCACAAACCTAGTACAATTTCTTTATGAGATCGAATCCAATCTAAAAGGGTATTACTCACAGGCTCTAATTCTAGCTTTGCGATAATATTTGTTCTGTGTTTATCTACAGTGCGTTTTGAAATGCTTAAAACATCACAGATTTCTTGTGATGTTTTTTCTTGAGAAACAAGCCTAATAATAGTCCTTTCAGAAGGTGTAAGAAGTGCTATTTTTCGCATTTCTTTTTCAGTTTGCAGCTCAAAATCTTCTTTAAAAGATTTACTATAGTAATTATTGCCTTGAATAACTTGCTCTATACATTGTTCTATCTCTGTTATGCTATCTTCTTTTAGCAAATAGCCATGAACACCTACTTTTCTGGCCTGCATAACAAAACCTTTTTCTTTATGATAAGACATTATAACATAGCGCGTTTTTAAGTTTAGTTCTTTTAAACGCTTTACAACTTCAAAACCATTTAAAAAAGGCATTTCAATATCTAAAAATGCAACGCTAGGAGGATTCTCTGTTATGAGCTCTATTGCAGAAGCTCCATTTTTTGCTGTTGCTAATATGGAATAACCTGCTTGTTCTAATTCTTGCTCTAACCCTTTTAACATCATTGGGTGATCATCAGCAATGATTATCGAAATATTAGACTTGAGCATATCTTACTTTTCTTCAAAAATAATTAAAAGACTTGATATTATAAGATTACTTTGGTTAATGTTCCCTTATTTGAGTGAGATTCTACAAATAATTCAGCTTGTATGATTTTACATCGTTCTTTTATGGATTTTAAACCTAAGCTGTTATTGGTTTTTAACGCCATATCAACGTTGAACCCAACTCCATTGTCCTTTATTTTTAATATGACCTTTTTATTGATTCGAACTACCTCAACAAGCACTGATTTAGACTCTGAATGCTTTAATGTATTTTGCAAAACTTCTTGAATTATTCGATACAAATGCAATGCTTCATCATCATTTAACATATCATCTACAAACATTATTTCTGTTGTAAAGAACATGTCAGAGTTTTCATCAATTGAATTGACTAATTGCTGCACAGCTTCTGAAAATCCTAAACGCATCAAAACTACAGGATATAAATCATGAGATATTGTTCTGACACTAGAGAGTGCTTCAGAAGCTAATTCTTGAAACGAACTATCAGGTAAAACTTTTGTTTTTCTTACCAATAACATCAATTGCTGCCCAACACTATCATGAAGCTCCATTGCTAACTTATTACGTTCATGCTCTTGTGATGCTATTACTTGTTGAGTAAAGCTTTCTTGCAATTTTTGTTGCTTTTTCATAAAGCTTCTTGACCTTAAAATAATAATGACAATAAAAAAGATAATCAAGCTAAAACTACCAAACCATAACCATTGCGCTTTCAGCTTATTTTTTGCGTTTAATAACTCAATATCTCCTTGTTGGGCTTGAATTTTTAAATCTCGTTTTTCTGTTTCGTACAATGTTTGATAATAACTAAGTACTCGCAGTTTTTGAACATTAGAAATAGAGTCTTTTAATTTTGTAAAACTCTCATAGTGCTTAAGGGCACTTTTTTCATCACCTAAAGCCTTATATGTTTTTGACAAAAACTGTTCAGCTTCTTGTATTTCTTCATATTCACTGCTTTGACGTTTTAATTTCAAATAAGCTAAACCATACTTTTCTGACTCACGATATTTTTTTTTAGCAAAAGTTAACCGCATTTTTGCATCTAAATAAAAGGACTCATTAAAACCAGTAACAGAATTAGAATCTAATTCTATTTGTTTTATTATTTTTTCAGCTTTTGCTATACTATCACTATCAGCATAAGCTGCAGCTAATCCAGAATTTAAGATAGGCTGAAAAAAATCTTTATATTCTGAATTTTCATTAACAAGAAGCGCTTTCAATAAATAACTAATACGCTTTTTTTGATTTGATGTTTTATTTGCGCTTGCAGCAGCATTATAATATACACTTGGTAGATTTGGGTAGTTTTTATATGAATTTGCAAGATTTATTAGCTCGTTTCTTTCTTCTTCTTCCTCTTCATAAAATCCATTTTTACCATATAAAATAGTTATTGAGTTTTTTGCATTAATCCAATTTAATGTATCCTTATCTTTTTTAAAATAGGTAATAGCTTCTTGAAGAGCAATTGAAGCCTTTCCAAAATCTCCTGTATCTACATAAACAATACCTTTTCCAAATTTAGAAAGTCCTTGCAGAGAACTATTTATATTTTTCGCATAATAAAACGCACTATCATAATGCTTTAACGACGCTTCAAACGCACCTGAATAATAATACAAGTCAGCAACTTCAAAATAATAACGACTGATAATGTTTTTATCTTCTACTAAATGTAAAAAAGAAGTTGCTTGAGAAATTAGTTTTTTTGCTTCGCTCTTTTGGTTAGTATTATAATTATAGCTTTTTATTAAGCTTGCTATTTTGTCTACAGCAATATCATATTCTTTTAATTGTTTAGCCAGAGTGATTGTTTCAATCAATAAAGAATCACTTATAGAGTTTTCCTGACTTAAGCTATCTAAAACCTCTAACTTTTTATATAAATCAGAAGATTTGTTTTGGGCTTGCAAAAAAGGATGTTGAACATATAATATTAAAAAAAACGAAACAAGTTTAAAGATAAACTTCATAAGGCTTTTAGATTGAGTACGTAAATATAAAGCAACTTTGGCTTTAATTTTATTATAATTCTCATCCAAAACTAGGTTTTTATCAATTCAATTTAAAAGCAATACATTGTTATTGTTTTATTATACGCTTTACTGTTCTGACGTTATTTATATAAATCTCTAATAAATATATGCCATCAGAAAGCGAATTTAAATTCAATTCAGAACTATTAGTTTTTTTCATTACTCGTTTTCCAAGCATATCATAAAGCTCTATTTTATCAATATCATAACTGGTTTTTATAGTTAGTATATCCGATGTTGGATTAGGAAATACTTTTAGGTCATTTTCTATATTATTATTCGCAACAGACAATGTCTCTGATGATTCCACAAGAATATTATCTAAATAAAGCGCTTGGCCATAACCACCTATATTTACAAAAGCCAGAACAAGATTATCTAAACTATCATAAGCAGATAAATCTACAGTTTTGGTAGCCCATTGTGAGGCATTTGGCACAAAGAAATCAGATGCGTCTGGTGCGGTTGCTAAGGTAGAGCCGCTTTCAGAAAAAAGTGTGGTGTATGTAACTCCACAATCTGAAGAGACTCTTAACTCTAAACCATCATAAAAAGTGTCATCATATCTAGCATAGGCGACATCAAAAGAAAGATTAGAACCTGTATGAATAGATAGATCTACTGATAGCTCTAAGAAACTTTCGGTACCTGTAGTAGTCGCAGTATAATTATCCATCATAATGCTTGATCCTAAATTGGCATCTTGAAAAGCGTTGGCATTGGTATCATAAATCCAGTTAGTACCATAGGAAGGCTCTACGTAAACAACCATATTATCTGGTAAATTTCCGGATTGAAAATCTTCTGAATAAGGAAGGTTTTTAACGATTCTAGGTTGACTAGCGACTGTTAACATGTCATTTTCAGGATATACATCTACACTACCATTTGGCATATTGGTAAAAACCTGCAATGTTAAAGGACTATCTGCTGCTACTAAAATTTCTGGTAAAGAGACTAATTCTGATTGATTCTGATTAAGATTTCCTGACCAGTTGTAGGTTTGAATAGCTTCTGAATTAACTTGATAATTGATGGTTAAGCTTGTTAATGGTATGCTACTTTTATTTAGTATGCTAACTTTAGGGATTACAGAACTGCCACAAAAATAATTACTAGGCATAGTTATATTTGATAACTCCGAGTTGTTTTGATTACATGGCGAATAAGCTCCATCTAAAGAAGTAATATTATAATTATTAGGGTTTAGCCAATCGTTTAATCTACTGACACTACTACCTCCTTGATGCGCAATATTACCATAATAATCAGAGCCTGATGTATTTGAACAAGAAGAGTATCCTCCATATAACGTCCCTATAAGATGTCCATTATTATTAAATAAACCAGAGCCTGAAGAGCCACCTTCTGTAACACCATGACCATTTGTAGTCGCATCCCAAAATACTTCTCTGCAAGATTGTACTTCTGGTGTAGAAATAACAGATACCGTACTATTAAAAGTAGATACTTTTTTAATATCTCCTGCTGGGTGATGAATACCAAATCCACCAGTAAAATCGTTTTCTGATATGTCCCAACCAGAATAAAACACATTATAAGAGTCTGGAATATTGCTATTAAGCTGTAATAATGCCCAATCTGCACCATTATAATTTGCCAATAATGTAGCACCTGTTACCGTTTGGGTCGGAATTTCTGTTTCAATACCATTGCTACAATCAGTACTTTGGTAGTTAAAATAAAAAACCCACTGGGCTATACTACCTGATACACAGTGAAGTGCTGTAAGTAAATATGGGGTACAGTCAAAATTTGCATTATTCAGAACTGTACCAGAGCACCATCCCGTAGAACCATCTTCTACAACTAAAATTCTTACAGACGCATCTCTTTGTTCTGTTTTACCATCGCCTTCTGGTGAGCAATTTACGTTAACTTCACAATCACCAGAACTGCCATAATCTGAAGTATCTTTAGGATTATTAACCATTCTGTAAGCATGATTAACACCAGAAATATGAAGTCTTCCTTGATTTTTAACAGCTGCTGGCTCAAAATATTCAACTATAATATCTTCACCATAAATAAGCGCTGTTGCAAAAACGTTTTTTTCTGAATTGTTATGCGCACCAAAACCTCCTAAAATTTCTGTTTTATCTGGGTTATAGACATGTAATGTTGCGCCAATAGGCATATAAAAATCATCAAAATATAGATTGGTTGCTTTGGCGTTTTGAGGATTTATATGAACTCTCCATAGTCTATCGCCATTTTCTAATGTTTCCCAAGCACCTTGTTCAAATCCTATGTTTGTTTGGATAATAATTCCGAATCTAGTGGCTTTTTCGTTTTTTTCATCTTCAATAAGATCTTCTGCTGTTACTTTTTCTAAATCAATAGTTTCTAATTGAATTATTGGAATTTTCACTTGACCTTGTTTGGCATATAAAGAGCTTTGTAAAGGATAAGACTTATTACTTATTTGCCCTAACACAAGGCTATTATTAACTAACAATAACGTGAACAAAAAAAGGGTTCTAAAAATAAATTTTTTCATGGAGATTAATTGATGTGAATCTCCACAAAAATATGCGTCCTCATTACTGAATAAAATACGTGTTACATGCAAATAATACGTATGATACGTATGCAAAAAATAAGTTTTTTACATACACCTCTCTTCTACAGCTAGAATAATTATTTTAAAAAGTTCCACACTATAATATAACCACATTCAGAAACATTTTGAGCTATGCTTTAATCGTAAAAATCACTACAAGTAAAACAGTTACTTTTTTCATTTCAGAAGGATAGAAATAAATAAAACTATTCCTTTAAGGTACTTATTATGTCTCTTGAGACCTGAAGCATTTGGTCTTCTATTTGCTTTGATAATTTATCAAGGTTGTTGAAATCGGGATTACTTACCAGTGTTGCTTCTAGAACTGCATATTTAGGCATTTCAGATCGGTTCTCATTCCATTTAGACATTTTCAAAAGCTCCCAATATGTTTTTTGTACTGACAAAGTGTTTCCTAAAAGCCAAATTTCGAATGTCATTTCTAAATGATTTAAAACCAAAGCGAATTTTAATTTTTTACTTTTTAAAAGGTCATTAGAAAAATAAAAATATGTGTAATCCATATAGCCATGCAAAATACCCGCAAAAGTATATTTGTTAGAAAGATTTTTTATAAAATCAGTCCTTAGTTTCATAACAAATTTCACCAGGCCATTATAAGCTATTAATATGTCTCCTTTAGCTAACTGCTCTTTATAAATCGCAACATATTTATTTAAATCATCCATATTCTACGTTTAAGTAATTTAGATTTTACTGATAAAATTAGTGCTTTTTAAGCTATTGTCACGGATTAGCATTTTTAAAACAATATGATAATGTCCGTATTACATATACCGATTCTAAAACTGCAATGAGTTGGGTACAAAAGAAAATGTGTAATCCTAAATTAGAACGCATCGCAAAAAATAAACCTGTTTTTGATTTAGTAGGCAGGGCAATAAAAGGTCCAAAAGAAAACCACCACACAACAACTATTGTAAAAAGGAAAACCAAAGCTTGGGGAGAAATTCCTGCAGATTTCGGCAGAAAATAATATTCGTTATTTAGAGCTTAAAACCCTATCTTTGCACAAAATTTTGAAATCTCTTTATGAGTAAATTAGTTATTGTAGGTACTGTAGCTTTTGATGCTATTGAAACACCTTTCGGAAAAACCGATAAGATATTAGGAGGAGCAGCAACTTTTATAGGTTTGTCTGCCTCACAGTTTAATGTAGATTCTGCAATTGTATCGGTTGTTGGAGGAGATTTTCCTCAAGAATATTTAGATTTATTATCTGAAAAAAATATTGATATTTCAGGAATAGAAATCATAAAAGACGGTAAAACGTTCTTTTGGAGTGGTCGCTATCATAACGACATGAACTCTAGAGATACCTTAGCAACTGAGCTTAATGTATTAGCTGATTTTAATCCTATTGTACCACAAGATTATAAAGACGCTGAAATTGTAATGCTTGGTAACTTACACCCAATAGTACAATCTAGTGTTTTGGATCAAATGACTAAAAAGCCAAAACTGGCTATTTTAGACACTATGAATTTTTGGATGGACTCAGCGCTTGAAGATTTACACAATGTTATAAAGCGTGTTGATGTTATTACCATTAACGATGAAGAAGCTAGACAACTAACAGGAGAATATTCTCTTGTTGTAGCGGCAAGGAAAATTCATGAAATGGGACCAAAATATGTAGTTATTAAAAAAGGAGAACATGGTGCATTGTTGTTTCATGATGATAGTGTGTTTTATGCTCCTGCTTTACCTCTTGAAGAGGTGTTTGACCCAACTGGAGCAGGTGATACTTTTGCTGGTGGATTTGCAGGTTATTTAGCAAAAACAGGAGATGTCTCTTTTGAAAACATGAAAAACGCTGTTATTTATGGCTCTACACTGGCCTCATTTTGTGTAGAAAAATTTGGTACAGAGCGCATGAAAAACCTCCCTAAAAAAGAAGTTCATCAACGCTTGCAGCAGTTTAAAGACTTAACACAATTTGATATTGAACTAACATAAACCAACGCGCTCAAAACTGAGCGCGTTTTATTTTTGTAACTCACAACAACACAACACAATGAGTGATGCTTTAAAACACGAATGCGGAATCGCACAAATAAGGCTTTTAAAACCATTAGAATTTTATAAAGAAAAATATGGGAGTGCTTTTTATGGCGTAAACAAAATGTATCTCATGATGGAGAAACAGCACAATCGTGGACAAGATGGTGCAGGTTTTGCCAGCATTAAATTAGATACAACTCCAGGAGAACGTTATATAAGTAGAGTGCGCTCTATTGCTCAACAACCCATTCAAGATATTTTTGGGCAAATTAACGATCGTATCAATAAAGAATTAAGCGAACACCCTGAATATGCTGATGATGTAGAAGCACAAAAGAAGAACATTCCTTACATAGGAGAGGTGCTTTTAGGTCATGTTCGTTATGGAACATTTGGTAAAAACAGTGTAGAGAGTGTTCATCCGTTTTTAAGACAAAATAACTGGATGCACAGAAATCTTATTGTTGCAGGAAACTTTAACATGACCAATGTTAATCAGTTATTTGATGGTCTTGTAAGATTAGGACAACACCCAAAAGAAAAAGCCGACACAATTACCATTATGGAAAAAATCGGTCATTTTTTGGATGATGCTGTTTCTAAAGTTTACAAAAAACTAAAGCAAGAAGGTTACAGTAAACATGAATGTTCTCCATTAATAGCCGAACGTCTTAATATTGCAAAGATCCTAAAAAAGTCATCCAAAAACTGGGATGGTGGTTATGCTATGGCTGGTTTACTTGGTCATGGAGATGCATTTGTTTTAAGAGATCCTGCTGGTATAAGACCTGCATATTATTATAAAGATGATGAAGTTGTAGTAGTAGCTTCTGAGCGTCCTGTAATTCAAACTGTTTTTAATGTTCCGTTTGAAGAAGTAAAAGAACTAGAACCAGGACACGCTATTATTACCAAAAAATCTGGAGAAGTTTCAATAAAACAAATCATAGAGCCACTTGAAAGAAAAGCGTGTTCGTTTGAACGCATTTATTTTTCTAGAGGAAGTGATGCCGAAATTTATCAAGAAAGAAAAGAGCTAGGTAAACTGTTAATGCCTAAAGTTCTCAAATCCATTAATAACGACACACAAAACACTGTATTTTCATACATTCCAAATACTGCTGAAACGTCGTTTTTTGGAATGATTGAAACTGTAGAAAAACACCTTAACGAAAAGAAAACCCAAGCTATTTTAGATGGTAACGGTATGCTTTCGGCTGAACGTGTTACTGAAATACTATCGGAAAGACCTAGAATAGAAAAGGTTGCTATTAAAGATGTAAAACTAAGAACATTTATTACTGAAGATAGTAGTAGAGACGATTTGGTTGCGCACGTTTATGATGTAACGTATGGTGTTATAAAACCAAATGATAATCTTGTAATCATTGACGATAGTATTGTAAGAGGTACAACCCTTAAAAAGAGTATTATTAAAATGATGGACAGATTAAACCCTAAAAAAATTGTTGTGGTTTCTTCTGCTCCTCAAATACGCTATCCTGACTGTTATGGTATTGACATGGCAAGACTAGAAGATTTAATTGCTTTTAGAGCTATGTTAGAATTATTAAAAGAAAATAACAAGTATCACTTAGTTGAAGAAGTTTATAATAAATGTAAAGCTCAGGTCGATCTTGAAGACAAAGATGTACACAATTTTGTGAAAGATTTATATGATGTATTTACTGACGAAGAAATTTCTGATAAGATTTCAGAATTAATCTCTGACGACACAGTAAGCGCTAAAGTGGAAACCATTTTTCAATCGGTAGAAAATTTACACAAAGCTTGTCCTAAAAATTTAGGCGATTGGTACTTTACAGGCAACTACCCAACTGCTGGAGGTAACAGAGTGGTTAACAGGGCTTTCATTAATTTTTACGAAGGAAATAAAGAGCGTGCTTATTAAGCAAAAAACCGAGAAAAAATACACTTTATCCGAAAAAATGCGTTGTTTATCTAAAAAAAATGCATTTCATCTAATATTTGTACTTTGTTAACAAATTACGCATACTTTAGTAAGACCATAACATAAGTAGGTTAAGTTCATGGTAGATTTGGGGCAAAAAAAGGTGAACTCTTGTTCACCTTTTTTTATGCAATTCGTTTAAAATTTCCTTTCACATTTTCATTATATCTCATTTTAAGCTCAAAAAATTCCTTAAACTAATTTTTGTGTCGTTTATCTATTTTATTAACACTTTGTTGTAAGTAGCTCTATATTAGTCATCACCATAACATAAGTAGGTTAAGTTTATGGTAGATTTGGGGCAAAAAAGGTGGACACTCGTTCACCTTTTTTATTTTTTCAAAGCAAGTCTTCTCTCAAAAACTTTTTCACCCAATAAAACTCAAAATCTTTAAAACCCTTAGATATATCAACACTTTTAACTAACAAAAAATCTTTTAAGCTAATTTATGTGTCGTTTATCTAATAAATTTAACAGTTTGAAACATGTCGCTATATATTTGCTGTCACCATAACATAAGTAGGTTAAGTTTATGGTAGATTTGGGGCAAAAAAGGTGGACACTCGTTCACCTTTTTTCATTTATAGAAATAAAAAAACCAAGCTTATTCAGCTTGGTTCTTCATTAATTTATTTTTAGAAAAACTATTTTGCTTCTGCGTAACGTCTTTCTACTTCATTCCAGTTAATTACATTAAAAAATGCATTAATATAATCTGGTCTTCTATTTTGGTAATTTAAATAGTATGCGTGCTCCCAAACATCCAATCCTAAAATTGGTGTTCCTCCACAACCTACTCCAGGCATTAATGGGTTATCTTGGTTTGGTGTAGAGCATACTTCAACTTTTCCGCCTTTATGTACACACAACCAAGCCCAACCTGAACCAAACTGAGTTGCAGCTGCTTTACTAAATGCATCTTTAAAAGCATCTACCGAACCAAATTCTGCTTCAATAGCATCTTTTAATTCTCCTGATAAATATCCTTTTCCTTCAGGATTCATAACATCCCAAAATAATGAGTGGTTGTAAAAACCTCCTCCATTATTTCTTACAGCCTTATTGTCCATATCTAAATTGTCTAAGATATTTTCAATTGTTTTTCCTTCTAAGTCTGTTCCTGCAATTGCATTATTTAGGTTGTTTGTATATCCTTGATGGTGCTTTGAATGGTGTATTTCCATTGTACGTGCATCAATATTTGGTTCTAAAGCATCGTAAGCATATTTTAATTTTGGTAATTCAAAAGCCATAATATTTGATTTTTATGTTGTTATTGTTTATTTCTTCAAATTTACACATAATACGCAAAAAAACAGATGATTTAAAATAATATATTGTTATCAATCTATTGATTGTTTTTATATTGTATCAAAAATTTCTACATGCTAAAAAACAGGGCTTTTACCATTTATAATGCATCTGCAGGTAGCGGAAAAACGTTTACACTGGTTAAAGAGTATTTGAAAATTTTACTGAACTCCAACAGCTTACTTGCTTTTAGGACTGTCTTAGCTCTAACCTTTACTAATAAGGCAGTAAATGAAATGAAAGAGCGTATTATAAATATGCTTAAAGCGTTTTCTGAAGCTTCAATTATAGAAAATCCTAACAGTATGTTCTCCCTTTTGGTTGAAGAGCTTGATATTTCTCCTAATGAGCTTCATGAAAAGTCAAAAGTAATACTGCAAACTATTATTCATAATTATGCGTCTTTTGATATTTCAACTATTGACAAGTTTAACCATAGGCTTATTAGAACATTTGCACACGACTTAAAACTTCCTGTAAATTTTGAAGTTGAACTAGATACGCCTTATTTACTTGCCAAAGCTGTAGATAAGCTTATTGATAAAGCAGGAGAAGATGAGCAACTAACTAAAGTGCTGGTTGACTTTGCTATTGAAAAAGCCGATGACGATAGAAGCTGGGACATCGCTTATGATTTTAATACAATTGCTAAACTACTGGTCAATGAAAATGATATTGAATTTATTGAGCAACTTGAAGGCAAACAATTAAAGGATTTTTCAGATTTAAAGTCTGTGCTTATTAAAACCCTCAAAGCCAAAGAATCAAGCCTAGTAGCAACATCAAATAAAGTTTTAAGACTAATAAATGAAGCAGGTTTAGAATACAACGATTTCTCTAGAGGCTATTTACCTAAGTATTTTCAAAAACTAAGTAATTCTGATGTAAATGTATCGTTTAATTTAGGTTGGCAAAACGACCTTCTTGAAGGCAACACCTTATACCCAAAACGTGTTTCAAATGAAGTTGCGGAAACTATTAATGCTATACAGCCTCAACTTATTTTAGCTTTTAACGATACAAAACAAGCGGTTTCCGAATATAAATTTTTAAACAATTGCATAAAAAACATCACGCCTCTTTCGGTTTTAAACGCTATAAACAATACTTTAAATGAACTGAAAGAAGAAGACAACCTCTTACTGATTTCAGAGTTTAATTCTATTATTCATAAAGAGATAAAACATCAACCAGCTCCTTTTATATATGAACGTTTGGGTGAAAAGTTTAAACATTATTTTATTGATGAGTTTCAAGACACTTCGGTTTTGCAATGGCAAAACCTAATTCCTTTAGCAGACAATGTGCTTTCAGGTGAGAATTTAAAAGGCGAAACAGGTTCCATAATGCTAGTTGGCGATGCTAAACAAGCCATTTACAGATGGAGAGGTGGAAAAGCAGAACAGTTTATTGATATGTATACCGAAAAGGTCAATCCGTTTCATATTGAGATTGCCACCAAGCATTTAGATTATAATTTTAGAAGCAGTAAAACTGTTGTAGATTTTAATAATGATTTCTTTAAGCACATTAGTAGTTTTGCGCTATCAAGTCCTGAACATCAAGCTATTTATCAAGCGAGTTCACAAGACGTTTTTATTCAAGAAAACGGTTATGTAGAGCTCTCATTTTTAAATACCAAAGATCAAGATAAGGATGAATTACATTGCGAAAAAACACTGTTCTCAATTAACAAGGCTTTGGACAATGGCTTTAAGCTAGGTGATATTTGTGTTATTACCCGAAAAAGTAAAGAAGGAATCGCAGTTGCCGAATATTTAAGCCTAAATGGAATAAATGTAGTGTCTTCAGAATCGCTTATGCTCAAAAATGCTCCTGAGGTTAACTTTATAACGTCCATTTTACAACTAAGTATACAGCCTCAAAATAATGAAGTAAAATGTGATATTTTACTCTTCATTGCTGAACACAGCTTAAAACTTGAACAAAAACATGATTTTGTTAGTAGTTTGGTGCATTTACCATCAAGCAAACTATTTACTGTATTGAAAGAGTATGATTTCAATTTTGACTTTGGGACATTTTCTAGCTTGCCAATTTATGAAGCCGTAGAACATATTATAAGAGCCTTTAAATTAAATGCAACCTCAAATGCTTATATCCAGTTTTATTTAGATGAAATTCTCGATTTTTCACAAAAACACGGTTCTAGTATTTCTAGTTTTTTAGAGTTTTGGGAACGCAAAAAAGATAAGCTAAGTATTGTATCATCACAAAACGATAATGCAGTACAAATAATGACTATTCATAAATCTAAAGGACTGGAATTTCCTGTGGTGATTTTCCCTTATGCCAATCAGAATATATATTTTGACATGTCTCCAAAAGTTTGGTTTCCTGTAAATACTGAAGTGTTTAGTGGTTTCTCACACATGTACATCAACCTAAATAAAGACCTTGAGGAACTAGATAACACTGGTAACGAAATTTATACAAACTATCAATCTGAATTAGAGCTCGATGCCATTAACTTACTGTATGTTGTTATGACTAGAGCTGTTGAACAATTATATGTCATTTCAGAATATGACACAGACGCTAAAAACGAAGAGAAGCTAAAATACTATTCAGGACTTTTTATCAATTTCTTAAAATCTAAAGCACTCTGGAATGATACTCAAACCGAATATACTTTTGGAAGCCCAAAAAGAACATTGCAGTCACATGAAGCAGAACCAACCGTTCAACAAGAGCTATTTATTTCTACTTCAAGAGCGCAACACAATCTAAACATCATTACCAATTCGGCTTATTTATGGGATACTGATCAAGAAAAATCTATTGAAAAAGGAAATTTGGTTCATAATATCATGGCTGAAATTAAAACCATAGAAGATATTGATTTTGTGTTCAATCGGTACATCGAATCAGGAACTATCAATAGTCAACAATACGACGAACTAAAACCAATGGTTTTAAAAATTGTTGATCACCAACTCTTGAAATCTTACTTTGAAAGCAATAATTTGATTTACAATGAAAGAGATATCATTACTAAAGACGGTCAAATTTTACGACCAGACCGTTTAGTAATAAACACCAATAAAGCAATAATTATAGACTACAAAACTGGAGCTGAAAAAAGCTCTCATAAGCAACAATTAGAACTCTACACCTCAGTTTTACAAGACATGAATTACAACGTGACCAAAAAAATTCTTGTGTACATAAATGATGATATTCAGGTAAAAGAATTTTAACTTTGTAAAAAACCAAAGACGATATGTACGGAAAGATACAACAACACTTACAAAACGAAATAAAAGACATAAAAGAAGCTGGTCTTTACAAAGAAGAACGTATTATTACTTCGCCTCAAGGTGCCGAAATTACTTTGACTACAGGAGAAACTGTTTTAAATTTTTGCGCTAATAATTACTTAGGTTTATCCTCACATCCTGAAGTTGTACAAGCAGCTAAAGACGCAATGGATACACATGGATTTGGAATGTCTTCTGTTCGTTTTATTTGCGGAACACAAGATATTCATAAAGAGCTTGAAGAAAAAATAGCTGAGTTTTATGGTACTGAAGACACTATACTCTACGCAGCAGCTTTTGATGCTAATGGTGGTGTTTTTGAACCATTATTAGGAAAAGAAGATGCTATTATCTCTGACTCGCTTAACCACGCCTCAATAATTGATGGTGTTCGTTTATGTAAAGCAGCAAGATACCGTTATGAAAATAACAACATGGAAGATCTTGAAAAGCAATTAATTGCAGCTAATGAAAATGGAGCGCGTTTTAAAATTATTGTCACAGATGGAGTATTTTCAATGGATGGTTTAGTTGCGCCTTTAGATGAAATTTGCGACTTGGCTGATAAGTATGATGCGTTGGTTATGATTGATGAATGTCATGCTGCTGGTTTTATTGGTGAAACTGGTAGAGGAACACTTGAAGACAAAGGCGTTTTAGGACGAATAGATATTATAACTGGAACATTAGGTAAAGCTCTTGGAGGAGCAATGGGAGGTTATACAACTGGTAAAAAAGAAATTATTGAAATACTGCGTCAACGCTCAAGACCATATCTGTTTTCAAACTCATTGGCGCCTGCAATTGTAGGAGCTTCTATTAAGGTTTTTGATATGCTTGCCAAAGACACCTCATTAAGAGATACTTTAGAAAGCAATACTGCTTATTTTAAAAAAGGGTTAAAAGACGCTGGTTTTGACATCATTGACGGAGACTCAGCTATTGTTCCTGTGATGCTATATGATGCTAAATTGTCTCAAAAAATGGCAAAAATGCTCTTAAACGAAGGAATATACGTGATTGGATTCTTTTTCCCTGTAGTTCCTAAAGAAAAAGCAAGAATTAGAGTACAACTCTCGGCAGCACACACAAAAGAGCACTTAGATAAGGCTATTGCTGCTTTTATTAAGGTTGGGAAATCTTTAGAAATAATTTAAATTTGTTCCAAACTCCTCTATTTTAGGGCAAATAATCAATATTTTTATATATTTGTCTTTGTTAATAAAATTTAACAACTTACTTTTGCTTACAATTAACACTTAAAATTAAAATTATTAGAATATGAAAAATCTTAGCAGATTATTTTTCGCTATGTTGCTTTTATTAAGCTTCAATGCTAATGCACAAGATGAAAACAATCCTTGGGCTGTTGGAATTGGTGTAAATGCAGTTGACTTTTATCCTACTGGAGAAGATGCTCCGTTAGGTGAATACTTTGACGAGTTTTTCAACCTTAGTGATCACTACAACTTTTTGCCATCATTATCTACAGTATCTGTTTCTAGATATTTAAGTGATGGGTTTACATTAACTGCTGCTGGTTCTATCAATGAAATTGATAGCTTTGGTGATTCTACAGTTGACGATTTATCTTACTACGCTTTAGATGGTACAGTAAAATATAGCTTTGCAAAATTAATCAACTCTAAATTAATTGACCCTTACTTAGGAGTAGGTGGTGGTTACACTTGGATCAACGAAATCGGAGCTGGTACATTAAATGGTACTGCAGGTTTTAACCTTTGGTTTAGTGAAAACGTTGGTTTAACTGTACAAACATCTTACAAACATGCGTTTGAAGATTATTTAGCTACTCACTTCCAACATTCAGTTGGTCTTGCTATCAAATTTGGTGGAAAAGATACTGATGGAGATGGTATATATGACAAAGATGATGCTTGTCCAGACGTTCCTGGTTTAGAAGCATTCAACGGTTGTCCAGATTCTGACAACGATGGTATTGAAGATTCTAAAGACGATTGTCCTAACGAAGCTGGTTTAGCTGAGTTTAACGGTTGCCCTGATACTGATGGTGATGGTGTTGCTGATAAAGATGATAACTGTCCTACAGTTGCTGGTTTAAAAGCTTTAGCTGGATGTCCAGATGCTGATGGTGACGGTGTTGCTGATAAAGATGACAAATGTCCTAACGAAGCTGGTCCTGCTGCTAACAACGGTTGCCCATGGCCAGATACTGATGGTGACGGTGTATTAGACAAAGACGATAAATGTCCTAACGAAGCTGGTACTGTTGCTAACAATGGTTGCCCAGAAGTTCTTCCTACTGCTGAAGTAATGGAAACTTTAAACAACTACGCTAGAACTATCTTATTTGATACTGGAAAATCTTCTTTCAAAAAAGAAACTGATCCTGTATTACAAGCTATGACTGCTATCTTTAAAGAATATCCACAAGCTAACTTCTCTATTGAAGGACACACTGATAGCGTTGGATCTAAATCATCTAACCAATTATTATCTGAAAGAAGAGCTAACGCTGTAAGAGATTACTTAATCGCTAACGGTATCAACGCTGACAGATTAACTGCTGCTGGTTTTGGTGAAGCTAACCCAATAGATTCTAACTCTACTGCTTCTGGAAGAAAAAACAACAGACGTGTAGAAGTAAAACTTAAAAAATAATTAAGTTTTAAAACACTATAAAATAAGTTTAAAAAACGCTCCGAAATTCGGAGCGTTTTTTATTTTTATAATATGACAAGTTTTATAGAAGAGGTTATTAGTGACATACATAAAAAAAACCTCAACGTTTCAGAATTAACCTTTGTACTTCCTAGTAAAAGAGCTGGTGTTTTCTTAAAACACGAATTATCTAAAGTATTTAAAAGCACTTTTTTTGCACCTGAAATTCTTTCTACTGAAACCTTTGTAGAAACACTATCTAACTTACAATACATCAATAATACCGAGTTGATTTTTGAGTTTTATGATGTATATCTTAAGGCAACTCCAAAAGAAAATGTGGAGCCCTTTGACCAATTTTATAAATGGGCTCAAATACTGCTTCAGGATTTTAATGAAATAGACCGTTATCTTGTAGCGCCTCAAAATATTTTTGATTACTTAACTGCTATTAAAGAAATAGAACATCATCATTGGTCAGTTGATGAAAATCAAACCGATTATATTAAAAACTACCTAGCCTTTTGGAAACGTTTAAAACAATATTATGAGTTACTAAACGACCAACTCATTTCAAAGCGAAAAGGATACCAAGGCTTGGTGTATAGGGAAGCAGTAAATAACCTTGAGCAGTTTACAGCTGCAAACCAAGAAAAGACATTTGTGTTTGTTGGTTTTAACGCACTTAACAAAGCCGAAGAAACCATAATACAAGAACTTTTACAACAAGATATAGCTATTATCTATTGGGATTTAGACCAACGATTTTTTAAAGATTCAATTCATGATGCTGGTATGTTTATAAGACAACATAAAGCGAATTGGCCTTATTTTAGAAAAAATCCTATCAATTGGTTATCGAACAATTATTCCAAACCAAAGACTATAGATATTATTGGTACTCCAAAAAATATTGGTCAAGTAAAATATATTGGTGAGTTGCTACAGCGTTTAAAAAAAGAGAAGAACTCATTAAAAAACACAGCTGTTGTTTTAGGCAATGAAAGCCTATTAATGCCTTTATTAAATTCAATGCCTGAAGATATTGGTCCCATTAATATTACTATGGGTTTGCCTTTAAATGCAATTCCATTGGCGTCTTTGTTTGAAAAACTATTTGCAATTCAAAAATCAACTTCAAAAACTCTGTATTACAAAGATGTAATAACAATACTGTCCCATCAATTTATAAAACCGCTTCTTGTTGATAATGATATTGACCATGCAGATACAATAATTGACCATATTCAAAACAATAATATTGCTAATATTACTGCTGAAGGAGTTACTGAATTAGCTCCATCTAAAACAGAGTTATTAGAACTCCTTTTCAATAATTGGAACAATAATCCAAGGAGAGGTTTATCAAATTGTAGCAAACTTATCATGTCTATTAAAGCGTTTTTAGACAAGGATAAATCAAAACAATTACTCTCATTAGAGTACTTATATAGGTTTAATGAAATATTCAATACATTAGGACTAATGTTGACAAAACATGAGCATATTGAATCAATAAATACTTTACATGGTTTATATAGAGAACTTATTAAAAACGAAACATTAGATTTTAAAGGAGAACCTTTGCAAGGTCTTCAAATTATGGGAATGCTAGAATCTCGAGTTCTCGATTTTGAGACAGTTATTATTGCTTCGGTTAATGAAGGTGTTCTACCTGCTGGAAAAAGTAATAATTCTTTTATTCCTTTTGATGTTAAAATAGAAAACAACCTGCCAACCTATAAGGAAAAAGATGCAGTTTACACATATCATTTTTATAGGCTATTACAACGAGCTAACACTGTTTTTTTGGTTTACAATACCGAACCAGATGTGTTACAAGGCAATGAAAAAAGTAGATTTATCACTCAATTAGAAATTGATGACACACACAATATTAACCATTACATAGTGTCGCCTAAAGTACCTGCTATTCAACAAAGTCTCACTCAAATTAAAAAGACTGATGCAGTACTATCGCGCATAAAAGAAATTGCAGAAAAAGGGTTTTCGCCTTCATCATTAACAAATTACATTAGAAACCCAATTGACTTTTATAAGCAAAAAATTCTCGGAATTAAAGAGTTTGATGATGTTGAAGAAACTGTTGCAGCTAATACGTTAGGAACTACAATTCACAACACTTTAGAGGACTTTTATACGCCTTACATTGGCAAAGAGCTTACTTCTAAAGACGTTGAAGCAATGAAGCCTAAAATACATGATACTGTTTTAAAGCACTTTAAAAATGAATATAAAAAAGGGGATACCACAAAAGGTAAAAACCTTATCATTTTTGAAATAGCAAAGCGGTATGTTTCTAATTTTTTAGATTTAGAAATAGATGCGCTTCAGCAAGGAAATACTATAAAAATTATTTCGGTTGAAGAAGATAATAAAGTGAAAATTGATATTCCTGAACTAGACTTTCCTGTTTATTTAACAGGAAAAGTGGACCGAATCGATGAATTTAATGGTACTACTCGTATTATTGATTATAAATCTGGAAAAGTAGAGGCTTCTAAAGTTAAAATTTCTCAATGGGAAGATCTAACTACCGACTATGATAAATACAGTAAACCATTTCAAATACTGGCTTATGCTTATATGTTAAACTCTAAAAAGCCGTTTACAGCACCTGTTGAAGCAGGAATAATTTCGTTTAAAAACTTAGGTAGTGGGTTTTTAAAATTCACTGAAAACAAAAACACATTAATTTCTCAAGAAACCTTAGGGAACTATACGGTAGAGTTAAAAAATCTTATTTTAGAAATTTGTAATCCAAATATCGACTTTATAGAAAAAGAAGTTTAAAGCCCACTTATGCTATTTGTAGTTTAGGTTTACAGCAGTAATTTATTTTTTCCATTAATAAGTCTTTATTCACTGGTTTGGTCATATAGTCATTCATACCAATATCAAGCACTCGTTGTCTGGTTTCTTGCATCGCATCAGCAGTTACTGCTATAATAGGAATTTCGCCAATAACTTGTCCTAATGTTCCACTTCTAATAATTTTTGTGGCTTCATAACCATCCATTACTGGCATTTGTAAATCCATTAAAACAACATCGTAAACATCTTTTTTTAGAATTTCTAAAGCCTCCTGACCGTTTTGCGCCACAGCAAAATTAATATGCTCTGAACTTCCTAAAAGCTTGCGCATAATCATTTGGTTCATCACATTGTCTTCAACAACCAAGACTTTTAAAGGGTCTTTTTGGCTAACATTTAAAAATGATTCTTCTTTAGGTTTACTAATGACTTCTAAAGGAAGCTCAACAAAAACCTTAGTCCCTTTTCCTTCACTACTTTCTATACTAATTGTACCGTTAAAAAGTTCAACTAAGTACTTTGCGATGGTCATACCTAAACCAATTCCTCCAAATTGCCTTTTGTTATCATGCTTCATTTGGTTAAAACTATCAAACATATTCTCTTTCATATCATCAGACATTCCAACACCTGTGTCAGAAACCACAAAAGAAAAACGCGACAAATCATTTGGCTGTTGAGTACAGCTAAGTTTTAAATGAACGCCTCCTTTTATTGTAAATTTAATGGCGTTGTTAAGGATGTTGTTTATTATTTGAACAAAACGCTCTTTATCTCCTTTTACTCTCGTAGGAATGTTGTAATCCATTTCAAAAGCATAAGTCAACCCTTTCTTTTCGGCTTCTAACTTCCAATTTGAGCTTATCTGATTAAGTACTACAGAAGGGTTAAACTCTTCACTTCTTAACTTGAGTTCCTTCTTTTCAATCTTTTCAAAATCTAGAATATCATTTACACTACTCAACAGACTAAGAGACGCATTTTTAATGATTTCAAAATTCTTTCTGCTTGTATTGCTTTTATTAGTTTCTAATTGATTCTCAGCAATACCCATAATAGCATTTATGGGTGTTCGTAATTCATGACTCATGTTAGACATAAAATACGTTTTTAGTTTACTAATCTCTTCCGATTTCTTTAAAGCTAAAACCTGAGATTTCTCCTTTTCCATACGTAACCTTTTGATGAGATTAGTCATGGAAAGTGATAAGAAAATCACCTCAAAACCTGAACCAAATTTGGCACTATTGAGTGTGTAGAAATTGTTTGGTAATAGGCTTAAATTATTCATTACAAAGCCTAACAAACCTATTACTAAAAAGAAAATTCCAATAGAAAAATAAGGATCTATTTTTATCTTTTTGTAACGTATTATAAATAATGTTGCAAGTATAAAAACTAAGCTTATAAGTCCATTTAAGTTTGCTATTGGATAGGTAAGTTCAAGTGTTTTTTCACTAAGAAACACCATAACAAATAGTGCAGCAATAAAAATATAAATGCCTTTAAAAACACTGTATATTTTTGGTGTTCGCTGTTTTACCTTTAAAAAGTACTCACAATATTTAAGTAAAAAGAAGTTTGATGCCAATGCAGCTATCATTACTGCTCTACTGTTTATAAAACCTCCTTTTGGAAATACGTATTGAAAAATTAAACCATCTAATGCACCTTGCATTAAAGCAATTGAAAACACATAAAGCCCATAATACAAAAATGTTTTTTCTTTTAAACTGGTGTAAAAGAAAAGATAAATTACACCTGCAAGAAATAACAACCCATAAAACAACCCTAAAAATAATTGTTGTTTATAGTTCATTACCCAAAAATCAAACTCACTATAAATGTCTAATGGTATGTTTATGGTTTCGCCATCACTTGCTAAGTGCAAATAAAATTGCTGGGTTGTATTAGCTGGTAATGTTATTTTGAAAATGGTTTCTCTATGTTCAACCTGCCTTTCATTAAAAGGAATTTGGTCTCCACTACTAAACTTTTCAATGCCATTTTTTGATATTTGATATAAATCAGCAATATCAGTTATTGGTCTTGCTGTTTGTAGATAGTAAGTTTTTGATTCGCTATCTGGATTAAAAAGTTTAAATCTGGTCCAGAAACTCTGTGAAGTAAAACCAATACTATGATTGTCAGAAGCAAGTGGAGTAAATTCTAAGTCGCTGTTTAAAACCTCTTCAATTGATAATTCAGGTTTGTCAGTTGCAGTAAACTCAGCAAAATTGTAAAGTTTGTTTGAAGACTCTTCTAAGTTATATGCATTTTCTTGCGCATACAATCCTATACTGAGCAGGCAGAATAGTAGTATAAATTTCATTTGGGGTGCTATTAATCAAATGAAACTTACAAAAACCCTTTATAGAAAATCAAAAAACTCGATTACACGTTACAAAACTTCTCCAAACCGTTTAAAAATGTTAATATCTTGGATGAACTGTGGAGCATAATAAAGGAAAATAAAAATATTTAGATGAAGGCTTTTATAAAGGGATGAAAATGCTTTTCATCCCTTTTATAGAGGATTAACCGACTACTTCTTTAAATATTTTTTTTGTATTGTTTTGACAATCATGTTTAAACTGATTTGAAGTGTTTTTTTTACCGCTTGCTTTTAGCGCATTTTCACCTGAAAAAAAAGTTTTGTGGTCGTCACCCAAATCTGAACCTGCCATTCGTTGATGTTTTACACACGAAACACCTTTTCTTATTTCTTGTCTTTGCACACCTTTCACATATGCCAACATACCTTCATCATTAAAATAAGCTTGAGATAAATCATTCATGTGTAGCGCTGTTGTATGGTAGGTTGGCAAAGTAATTAAATGATGAAAAATACCTGCTTGTTGTGAAGCATCCTTTTGAAAAGATTTTATTTTTTGGTCTGCACGAAAACTCAATTCAGAATTGTCGTATTGCACATTCATTAAGTCATTTAAATCGTATGCCGTCATATTTTCTCCCTCGTTCAACATCTCTTCATAGACTTGATTTCTGAAATTCAATGTCCAATTAAATGAAGGTGAGTTGTTGTAAACCAATTTAGCATTTGGGACAACTTTTCTAATTCTGTTTACCATATGGGCAATTTGTTTAATATTTGGGGTTGGTGTTTCAATCCATAATAAGTCGGCACCATGTTGTAAGCTTGTTACACAATCTAAAACAACCCTGTCAATATTAGTACCTTCTTTAAATTTGTACAATCCATTAGGTAGCCTAATGGGCCTAACAAGTTTGCCCTCTCTTTTTAAAAGCACATCATCTTCTTTGGCTTCATTAAGGTTTATTTCTTCAGCTTCAACAAAAGCCAAGTATTGCGAAGCCAAATCACCTGGTTTTTGGCTTACAGGCAGTTTTTGGGTAAGTCCAGCTCCTTCAGAATCGGTTCGTGCTACAATTATCCCATCTTCAACACCTAATTCTAAAAAAGCATATCGAATAGCATTTAATTTGGCTATAAAATCTTCGTGCGGTACAGTTACTTTACCATCTTGATGCCCACATTGCTTTGCATCTGAAACTTGATTTTCAATTTGAATAGCACAAGCACCTGCTTGTATCATTTTTTTTGCCAATAGGTAAGTGGCCTCCTCGTTTCCAAAACCAGCATCAATATCAGCAATGATGGGCACGATATGTGTTTCAAAATTATCTATTTCGTCTTGTACGTCCTCTCCGTTTTCAAGTCTTCTAAACAAATCATTCAAAGCTATAGCATCTGCCTGACGTAAAAAATCATAAATTTCTTCTATCAATTGAGGAACAGCGGTTTTTTCATGCATCGATTGATCTGGTAATGGTCCAAATTCAGAACGCAGTGCAGCAACCATCCAGCCTGATAGGTAAAGATATTTTTTGTTTGTGGTTTTATGGTGTTTTTTTATTGCTATCATTTTTTGTTGGGCAACAAAACCATGCCAGCAACCTAAAGATTGTGTATATCTTGCAGAGTCTTTGTCATAATCTTCCATGTCTTTTCTCATAATTTCCGCTGTGTATTTTGAAATGTCCAACCCTGTTTTAAAACGATTTTGAATAGTCATTCTAGCTGCATTTTCAGGGTTTATTGCTTTCCAGGTTGTGCCGTGTTTTTCTTTAAGGCTTTTTACAGCATCAATTGCAGATTGATACTTGCTTTGAATTAAATTTTCCATAATTTTGTAATAAGTTATTTTAATAATAATTAGATCCTGTTGATTGTTGCCGCAATCGCAGGATTGTTTTTTTAAATGTATTTATATGCTTGAGTTGTTAAGAATTCTTCAAATTCATCTGACAGCACTAATTTGTCAAACAATTTTATAGCTAACTCAAGTTTAGTGCTTGCTATATTAGATTCGCCTACTTCAGTTATGATTTTCTCAATTTCATCATCAAATAGTTCCATATAAAGTTCTATTGTAAGCCTTCTGCCATCATCTAATACAGCTTCATTTTTTACCCACTGCCAAAGTTGGGTTCTTGATATTTCAGCAGTAGCAGCATCTTCCATTAAATTATAAAGAGCCACCGCACCATAACCTCGTAACCATGCTTCTAAATAAAGAATACCAACGTTTATGTTTTTTCTAATTCCGGCTTCTGTAACAGTTCCCTTTGGTATTTGAAGTAAATCCTTTTCTGTAATATTTAGCTCTTCCTTTTTAATGTGAATTTGATTTGATGTGGGCATGTGTTTGTTAAATTCCTCCATTGCTACTTGAACTAATGCAGGATGCGCAACCCAAGTACCATCATGTCCATTTTTTACTTCACGCTCTTTGTCTAATCTTACTTTCTCTAGAGCGTTATCGTTTTGGGTTTTGTTGTTTTTAATTGGAATTTGGGCAGCCATTCCTCCTATAGCAAGAATACCACGTTTATGGCAACGTTGTATGACCAATTTTGAATACGCATCCATAAAAGGAGCGGTCATTGTCACTTGGTCTCGGTTGGGGACATTGAAATTGTTGTGGTTTCTAAACTTTTTAATGTAAGAAAAGATATAATCCCAGCGTCCGCAGTTTAATCCCACAATATGGTCTTTAAGTTCAAAAATGATTTCATCCAATTGAAAGCTAGCAGTTATAGTTTCTACCAAGACCGTCGCTTTAAAAGTTCCTTTAGGAACCTTCAAATATTCTTGAGCAAATTCAAAAACTTCATTCCACCAACGTGCTTCCAAATAATGCTCTAGTTTAGGTAGGTAAAAATAAGGAGCTGTATTTTGATCTAGTAATGTTTTGGTATTATGAAATACATATAAAGCAAAATCCACAATACTAGCAGAAACTTCTGTATTGTTAATTATCAGGTGCTTTTCGTTTAAATGTAACCCTCTAGGTCTAACCATCAATATAGATGTTTTGTTATTGAGCGTATAGGTTTTTTCTTTAGAGCTATCTGTATATGAGATGGTTTTTTTATTTGCATCTATAAGGTTTTGTTGCCCTTGCATACAGTTTTTCCAAGTAGGCGCATTACTGTCTTCAAAATCAGCCATAAATGAGCTTGCGCCAGAATTTAATGCATTAATAATCATTTTTCTATCAATAGGTCCTGTAATTTCAACGCGTCTATCTTTTAAGTCATTGGGTATTTCACCAACTGTCCACTCACTTTCTCGTATTGATTTGGTTTCGATAGGAAAATTTGGGAAAACACCTGAATCAAAAACCTTTTGTTGCTTTTTTCGCCTGTCAAGTAGCTTTAATCTATTCTCATTAAAATTTTCATGAAGTGCTATTATAAATTCAATAGCATCATCGGTTAAAAGTTCTGGGTAATAATGTTTGGTGTTGTTAGCAAACTGTACTTTGTACTGTTTTAATATTGAATTTTCCATAATTGTGTGTGTTTTTCATAGCAATAATAAAATAAAGTTTTTGAAAAAACAAGCGAACGTTCGCTAAATATATTTTTTCGCTATTTTTAATATTTTCGCAAAATTCACTATTTTTGCTATTAAATATGGAACAAGACTATATAAAAATCATATTTGGGCTTAAGCTTAAACAAATTAGAACAGACAAAAACTTATCGTTATTTGGGTTGTCAAAATTGACAAAACTGTCCAAATCTTATTTAAATGAAATAGAAAAAGGCAAAAAATACCCTAAGCCTGATAAGATTGCGATTCTATCTGAAAAACTGGATGTACCCTATGACCAATTGGTGTCCCTAAAGCTTGATAAAAATTTAGCTCCTATTGGAGAGTTGTTACAGTCAAAAATCTTTAAGGAAATACCTTTGGATTTATTTGGCATAAAAGAAAGCGACTTAATAGATATTGTTGCCAATGCACCAGCAAAGGTAAATGCTTTTATTAGTACCATCATTGAAATAGCTCAACATTATAATTTTAGTAGAGAAAGCTTTTTTTTGGCTTCAGTACGTTCATTTCAAGAAGCCAACAATAATTATTTTGATGATTTAGAGCAAAGTGCTTTAAGGTTTTCAAAAGCTTATCAGATAGATTTAACAAAACCTATTTCGTCTAAAGATATTGAGGAAGTACTTATTGAAGAATATGGATACACCATAAATGAAAATGAGTTGAAAAAGCACCAAGACTTAGGAAATCTTAGATCGGTTTTTGTTCCCAAAACCAAAACACTGTTGTTGGCTTCTGGTATTGATGACGCGCAACGAACATTTATTTATGCAAAAGAAATAGCCTATAATTATTTAGAAATAACAAATAGATTATATACGTTCCCTTGGATTAAGTTTGACAGTTTTGATCAAGTACTGAATAACTTTTACGCCTCTTATTTTGCAGGAGCCTTAATTATCTCAAAAGCTGAATTATCTTCCAAATTGGAGAAAATATTTGCAATGAAAACTTTCAGTGAAACACGGTTTATGAAACTAATTGAAAGTTTTAACGCTTCTCCCGAATCTTTCTATCAGCGATTAACTAACGTTATACCAAAAGCGTTCAATGTTCAAGATTTGTTTTTTTTGAGGTTCACACATAAACTTGGAAGTGAGAAATTTCACTTAAAAAAAGAATTGCACTTATCCCATCAACATTCACCAAGAGCCAATGAAACCAACGAGCATTACTGTAGAAGATGGGTGTCCCTAAATGTGTTGAACACTATATGTAAAAGTGGTAAAGCACATGAATTTAGTGCTCAGATTTCAAATTATGTTAATGACAACATGAAATATTTGGTTTTATCATCAGCAACAAAAGACCCATTTCGTGAAAACCAGTATAGAAGCATCTCAATAGGCTTTCTGATTAATAAACAATTAGAACGCAAACTTAATTTTTTGAATGAAAATAAAATAGTCGAACAATATGTAGGAGTTACTTGCGAGCGTTGTTCAATAAAAGATTGTAAAGAACGAAAAGCTTCTCCTGTAGCTCTAGACAAGTTGAACACCAATAAAACCATAGCTTCTATTGTTGAAAAATTAAATATGAAGTTTCAGTGAATTTTTGTGCTTAATTAAAAACTATACGAAACAATATAATCAACCCTAAATAAAGAATATATATCGCTCTTATCAACTGAGCTAACTCCCAAAATTATTTTAATCCGCTAAGTACTAAAACAGGTAGTTTAGAGCTATGAAAATCTCTTTTAAGTATTGTGTTTTTCTCCCAAAGCTTAGTGAAGAACCCTCTTTTACGTCTTACCACACAAAGTAAGTCGGGGTCATTGTCTTTGTAATGCTCCAATACGCCTTGAAATGTAGTAGCATTTTCGCTTTTGATAGTGTTGGTTATTAATGTTGAAAGTTCTTCATCTACATCAAAATCACCTTCATTATAAAAAGGTGTTTTCACCAATAAAAGATTTACAATTGACTTGAACTGGTCTTTAATAGACTTTAATGGTATTAGTGCATTATGATTTTTAATAACAGCAGATTTTAATGCCATTAAAATATATACAATAGGCTTAAACACATATCCTTCAGGTACTATTAATGCTGGTATATTGGTTTGTTTAATAATCTTTCCAGACGTTTTACCCAAATACACTTCTTCTTTAACCGAATTTGTTCTTGGCTCAATCATTATTAAATCAATATCTAATGATTTACAAACCAATTCAAGCGTATCAACAAGTTTTCCTTTAAAGGTTTTAATCACTACCTCAACACCCTTTTTATCTACTTTATCTACATGAGATTTTAAAAACTCTAAACTCTCACGCTCCAAAATATCATCTACTTTTATCATAGTTCCTGCCTTGGTATACACGTTATAAACTTGTACTACATACAACTTTGCGCCAAACGCTTTAGCAAAATCAACTGCATACTGTAAATGACTTACTGCATTTTTTGAAGAACCAACAGGAACTAAAATATTCTTCATATTCTATAAATTAAAAGTAAATTTACTCGCAAAAATAAACATTATTAATGATTCGCAAAGCTACGCTTAACGATATTGGTTCTATACTACAGCTCACTAACGCTTGTGCTAAACACATGATAGCTAACAACATTTATCAATGGAATGAACATTATCCAAGTGAAAATGCTTTTTTAAACGATGTAGCGCGATCAGAACTTTATGTATTGGAAATTGGCAACACTATTATTGGATGTGTAGTAATTTCTACTTTAATGGATGAGGAATATATACCTATTGAATGGCTCACTAAAAATGAAAAAAACATTTACATTCATAGGTTAGCTGTTCACCCTAACCATCAAGGAAAAGGATACGCACAACAATTTATGGACTTTGCTGAAATATTTGCAAAAACAAACGATTACGAATCAGTTAGACTTGATACATTTTCTCAAAATAAAAGAAATCAAAAATTTTACGAACAAAGAGGTTACAAACGTTTAGGTGACATTTATTTTCCTAAACAAAGTGAATATCCTTTTTACTGTTACGAATTGGTATTTTGAATATAGACATAAGCACAAAACATATTAACCGATTAGCAATACCTGCATTAATTTCAGGGATTTCAGAACCTATATTATCGCTTACTGATGCTGCAATTATTGGTAATATTCCAATAAATACAGCAGAGTCACTAGCTGCTGTTGGTATTGTTGGCACGTTTTTATCTATGCTTATCTGGATTTTTGGACAAACCCGAAGTGCTATTTCGTCAATTATTTCGCAATACCTTGGTGCAAATAAAATTAATGAAGTTAAAAATCTGCCTGCACAAGCTATTTTAATCATAACATCATTAAGCTTATTAATTATTGTAGGTACTTATCCGTTTACAAATTCTATTTTCAAACTCTATAATGCCTCTGGTTTAATTCTAGAATACTGTAGTGAATATTACAAAATTAGAGTGTTTGGGTTTCCGTTTACCTTATTTACCATTGCGGTTTTTGGAACATTTAGAGGTTTACAAAACACTTTTTATCCTATGATAATTGCTGTTGTTGGTGCTTTAACAAATATTGTTTTAGATGTTGTTTTAGTGTATGGCGTTGAAGGGTTTATTGCGCCAATGCATATTAAAGGTGCTGCATATGCAAGTGTTGTTGCTCAATTGTTAATGGCTTTGCTTTCCGCTTATTTTATAATTAAAAAAACCGATGTTCCGCTTATGGTTAAGCTGCCTTTTAACAAAGAGATTAAAAACTTCTCTTTAATGGTGCTTAATTTATTTGTACGCACCTTAGCGTTAAACATCACATTATATTTTGCGACTAGGTTTGCTACTGCCTATGGCAAAAATTATATTGCTGCTTATACTATTGCCATTAACCTCTGGTTTTTTGGTGCATTTGTTATTGATGGTTATGCAAGTGCTGGTAACATTTTATCAGGAAAACTCTTTGGTGCAAAACAGTATAGTGATTTGATTAAATTAAGCAATACCTTAATTAAATATGGAATTGGTTTAGGTATTGTTTTAGCAGTTTTAGGAGGTATTCTTTATTATCCAATTGGACGATTATTCACTCAAGAAACTGCTGTTTTAGACGAATTTTACTCTGTATTTTGGATTGTATTAGCAATGCAACCACTTTGTGCTTTAGCCTTTATTTTTGATGGTGTTTTTAAAGGCTTAGGAAAAATGAAAATACTGCGTAATTTACTTTTAGCCTCTACGTTTTTGGTATTTGTGCCTGCGCTTTTTTTACTAGATAACTACAACCTTAAGTTACACGCTGTATTTATTGCGTTAACCATTTGGATTATAGCTAGAGGCATTCCGTTAATTATAAAATTTAGAAAACTATTTTTACCACTTACACAAAAGCAGTAACTTTAGGGTTTTAATAGTTCAAAAAAACAATTATGGGTAATAGACTGTTTCTTATACTAGCAATCGTATTAATAATTATTTACTTCTATAACCGAAGAAAAAGACGTTAGTCTTATCTGGTTTTTAACCATCCTGTTATACTCAACCTTTCCGTTTCTACAGGTTTTACTTCGTGTTCTATAATTTGACTTTCAAAAATGACTACACGTCCAGGAAAAGGATAAATGCTTTTTGGAACTTCATTTCCGTTTTCATCAAGATACAATACAAGTTCACCTCCATTTTCTGGCTGCCAATCTTCATCATTTAAGTAACAAACAAACGACAGTTTTCTTCTATCATCATTTTGAAATGTATCTAAATGACGCTTATAAAACGTTCCTTTTGGATATAATGCATAATGAAATTCCTTGTGCAATATTCCTAAAAAACAGGTTTTATTTAAGTAGTTTACTAAGCTGTTTATTTTGTTGAAAAACAATTGCTCTGCTGCGTTAGCTTTAGTTTCATCTATCCATAAAATCACATCGCCACGAATAGACTTTACAATCACTTCATTAACGCGATTACCAATAGCTGCTTTTTTAAACCGATCCTCTTCATGTTTTTCTAACAACGATTGCCTTAAAGCATGCACTTCTTCTTTAGAAAAAAAGTCTTCAACAATACTGTATTGTTGCGAAATAATATCGTTGATAACCTTTTCGTACTGAGGGTTTTCAACAAAATCGATATTCTCAAAAATTTGAGATTCAACCAAAGTATCTTTCATAATTTTTAAACAAAAGCGCGCAAAAGTAATCTAAAAATCAATTGCTTTTACAAATTCAATATCTTTGTAATGAAAATATTTTTTGATGAGTAATATTAGAATTACAAAACAGTTTTCGTTTGAAACAGGACATGCACTTTACGGTTATGATGGAAAGTGCAAAAACGTACATGGACATAGCTATAAACTATCGGTTACAGTTATTGGTCAACCTATAGCAGACAACTCCAATGTTAAATTTGGAATGGTTATAGACTTTAGCGATTTAAAAAAAATTGTAAAAGAAGAAATAGTTGATGTTTTTGATCATGCTACAGTGTTCAACAAAAACACGCCTCATGTGGAGTTAGCAAAAGAACTTGAAGATAGAGGACATAATGTATTGTTGGTAAATTACCAACCAACCAGTGAGATGATGGTTATTGATTTTGCTGAAAAAATCAAAACCAGATTACCAAAAAACATAAAACTGCATTCCTTAAAGCTTCAGGAAACCGAAACCAGTTTTGCCGAATGGTATGCTAGCGATAATTAAATGAAACCATTTTTTAAAAGCATATTTGATTATCATCACTACTTTAACCAAAAGTTGATAGAACTGTTTTTGGAACATTCTGCTTCAATATCAAAAAGAACCATTCCGTTGTTTTCGCATTGCTTAAACGCACATCAAATATGGAATGCACGTATATTGAAAACAGACTCGTTTGGAGTACACCAATTACATGCACTTAAAAATTGTAAAGACATAGACAAAACCAACTATGTTGATACATTAAAAATTATTGATACTTTTGATTTTGAAGAAACAATAAATTACACAAATTCAAAAGGCGATAATTTTGAAAACACAGTACAAGATATTTTGTTTCATATCGCTAATCATTTTACGCACCATAAAGGGCAACTTATTTCCGATTTAAGACAACAAGAAATTGAGCCACCTGTAACTGATTACATTTTTTATAAACGATGAACATCCCAAAAGGAAAAAAAATATACTTCGCTTCTGATAATCATTTAGGAGCACCAAATAAAAAGGCATCGCTTCCTCGTGAAAAAAAGTTTGTAGCTTGGTTAGACGAGATTAAAAAAGATGCTGCTGCAATTTTCTTAATGGGAGATTTGTTCGATTTTTGGTTTGAATACAAAACAGTAGTGCCAAAAGGATTTACTCGTACACTTGGTAAATTGGCAGAAATCTCTGATTCTGGTATTCCTATTTACTATTTTGTTGGCAATCACGATTTATGGATGAATGGCTATTTCGAAGAAGAGCTTAACATTCCTGTATACCATAAGCCTAAAGAATTTATATTTAATGACACGAGCTTTTTCATTGGTCATGGTGACGGATTAGGTCCTGGAGATAAGGGTTATAAACGTATGAAAAAGGTGTTTACCAATCGCTTTTGTAAATGGTTGTTTCGTTGGTTACATCCTGATTTAGGCGTGAAATTAGCACAATACCTGTCGGTTGAAAACAAATTGATTTCAGGTGAAGAAGATGCTAAATTTTTAGGTGAAGACAATGAATGGTTAGTACAATACTGTAAGCGCAAACAGTCTGAAAAACATCGTGATTTTTATATTTTTGGACACAGACATTTACCACTTGAAATAGCGTTGGAAAACAATTCAAAATACATTAACCTTGGTGATTGGATCAACTACTATACCTATGGTGTTTTTGATGGCACAACAATGGAACTAAAAACGTATTCACGTCAGTTTAAGTAATTTTCATAAAGAAAATTGTATCGAAAACAAGTGAAATTTACAATCTAGTTTCTCGATACAGAATTCTTTTCAGAATTCCACTCGAAAAGACACTAGTCTTCTTTTTCGTGTTCTTCTAAATCTTTTGTCAAGTCCAATTTTCTAAATGAAGGCGAAACCAATCCTGTTGTAATTACAGTAATTAATGTCATTGTTCCTCCAAAAACTACAGCAGTTACTGTTCCCATTAATTTTGCAGTCAAACCACTTTCAAAAGCACCCAATTCGTTTGAAGAGCCAACAAACATTGAGTTTACCGAAGACACACGACCTCGCATATGGTCTGGTGTTTTAAGTTGCAAAATGGTTTGCCTAATTACCATAGACACACCATCAAACACTCCACTAAAAAACAAAGCTGCTACTGAAAGCCAAAATACGGTTGACAAGCCAAAAGCAATAATACTCAACCCAAAACCAAACACAGCTACTAGCAGTTTAATACCAGCTTTCTTTACAATAGGAATATATGCAGTAACCAACATAGTTAAAAACGAACCAATGTTAGGTGCAGCTACCAAAATTCCAAAACCTTCAGGTCCTACTTTTAAAATATCAGTGGCGAAAACTGCTGCCAAGGCAATAGCACCACCAAACAATACCGAAATCATATCTAGGGTTAAGGCTCCCAAAATAGCTTTTGTTTTAAACACAAATGAAACACCTTCTTTTAAACTTTTAACTACTGGTTCTCCAATGTTTGGGTTAAGAATGGGTTTGCGTTTAATTTGATATAACATTATCAGTGAAAACATTACTAAACCAAACACAATGCAAAGCGACCAATGCACACCCATTTGTTCATTCTCTCCAAGCCAACCAATTGAAAATCCTGCGAAAGTGACACCCAAAACTCTTGCCATTTGCCATGTAGAACTGTTCCAAGTAGCTGCATTAGGATATATTTTTTTAGGAACAATTAAAGCCACTAACGAAAAAATAGTTGGGCCAAAAAACGAACGTAGTAGTCCTCCAAAAAACACTAAAGCATAAATACAATAGAGTATTTGTTTTGTGGACCATGTTTCAAAAACACTTGGAGACGTAATCCAGAATAATCCAAAACTAATAATTGAAAACAGAGCAATACAAAGAGCTAAAAGATTCCGCTTTTCTTTTTGGTCTACAATATGTCCTGCAAAAAGCGCCATTCCTAATGCAGGAATAATCTCCATAAGTCCAATTAAACCAATATATAATGGATCTTTGGTGAGTGCATAGACTTGCCATTCAATAATTATAAATTGCATTGACCATGCAAAAACCAAAGCAAAACGAACTAGTATAAATAAATTGAACTCTTTATATCGAAGTGCTGCGTAAGGGTCTTTTTTTGTCATATTCATTTCCTATGGAAACAGGAATTTAAAGAGGTTTTTCAAGATGATAACCTCTCAAAACTGTTGGTTTAGATTTTGACACAAAAGTAAAACATCCAAGTTTCTTATTTTAATTTTTGCAAAGCGTCTCTAAATAATACTCTAAATCTAACTGAAATAATGTGCCTTTTATTAAATCTTCAACTTGAGATAATTCCTTTTCATTAACTGCAATATCTATTTTATTACTTGGTGTTTTAAGCAGAATGTTTTTACTATCAATGTTTGATTGACAACAACTACAAGGTTGTGTGTTTTTTGCAGCACAAACACAATTATAAAACTGCTTTATCTCGTTATGTGTAAGATAAAAGCCCATATCTCTAAATATAAGTTGTACTTTTCCTTTTACCTTTTCGGTTTGAGGGTTAATCCATTTAAAAGAAATTCCGAAATTATTATGGTATATTTTGTAGATATCTTGTTCCATGAGAAGTGGTTTTGTACTACAAAGATATAATTATTTAGAATAAATCTAAATAAAGACTTTATTTTTTGATAAGTTTAAACTCTACTCGTCGGTTTATTGCTCTATTTGCTTCAGTATCATTACTTACTTTTGGTTTAGAGCTTCCAAACCCAAACCATTTTACTTTATGGCTTTCTAGCCCTTTTTCTACTAAAAAATTGGAAACAGCTTCTGCTCGTTGCTTTGATAATTCTTCGTTTCTTGTTTCTGTGCCAACAGTATCTGTATGTCCATAAACTTCTATGTGGAGTTCAGGATGCTCTTTTAAATAGTCATACAAAGCATTAAGTTCTACTTTAGAAGTTTCTAAAAGAGTGGCTTTATCAAAATCAAACAACACATTTTTAAAGACATAGGTTGTGTTGTTTTTAAATGACTCTTTAGTAGTGTTGTTAGTGTGTGAAGTCATTTTTCCTTCAGTTGATTTCTCAGTTGCTTCAACTGAAACCTCATCAATATAGTAGTAAGAAAACTTATTGTCTTTTCGGCTAACCGTTAATATTTCCTTTAGTTCTGTTTTACCATCTTTATTAAAATTTCCTATGGATAAAAAGTTTTCAAATCCTGAAGCAACAAATTCAAAAGACAGTTCTTCCCATGTATTTCTTTCTTCTAAAAAACCTTCATTTTTCAAAGAGTGTAACATAAACCTTTGGGTAGTTGCTCTTTTAGGAACTATTACTTTTTCACAACTGTTTTTATCAAAACAGCTTTTTATTTTTTCTTCAGTAAATAACACTTGAAGTTCTTTAATGGCATGCGTAGCCATATCAGCAAGACTTACATAGAATTTTACTTTGTACGTTTTTCCTGCAATTAAAGGCTCTTTTAATTCTCCTTGAATATACTCTCTGTAATTACTGTAAGGAGAAAATGTATAAATGCCACAGTATGTATTTCCTTCTTTAGGACTTTGCTGACCGTTGTAGTTTTTAGTTCCCAAGTTAGAACTACAAGTAAGAAAAGAATCTGTACTTCCATTGTTGGGCTTCGACCAATTTAAAGTTTGACTATCAAAGTCACCCAAAAACACAAAGCACTTGTCTCTCTTTCTAAGTTCAAAACTTGGGTTTTTAACCAAATTTTGTGAAAAAAGAATTGTTTGAAACAAAAGGGAAAAAGTGAGTAGTTTATACTTCATTTTAGAAAAACGGAAACTGAAAGAAATTATTTTAATTTGACTTTATCTTCCTGTACTACGACACGAAATTCATTGTATAGATTCTGAATCAAGTTGAGAATGACAAAGCTTTATTTTATGTCTCTCAACTTTAACTGTAAACTCACATGTCCTTGCCAATGGTTTTCGTCTATGGAATACACTGCTTTAAACCGTTTTTTATTCGTAATTAAATCGTATTTGTCTCCTAAGCCAAAACCTATACCTACAAGTTTTTCTTGTCCTGTTTGAGTTGCTGTAATACGTAAGTGTTTATCTTCTTCACCCACACATTTTCCATAACCAGTATCTTTAAGGTTCTCACTCATAAAAATAGGTGTCATATTACTAGGTCCAAAAGGTGCAAACTGACGAATAATACGCCACAATTTATCATTAACCTGAGGTAAGCTAATCAGCATATCTACTTTTATTTCAGGAACCAACAAGGTTTTATCTATTGTCTTAGAAACTTCGTCTTCAAAGGCTTGTTTAAAGGCTTCATAGTTTTCTTCTTTTAAGGTAAGTCCTGCTGCATATTTATGACCTCCAAACTGCTCGATATGTGCGCTACAAGCCTCTAGTGCATTATACACATCAAAACCAGAAACCGAACGTGCTGAAGCTGCAAGCTTATCTCCACTTTTAGTAAACACTAGTGTTGGTCTGTAATAGGTTTCGGTTAAACGTGACGCAACAATACCTATTACACCTTTGTGCCACTCTTTATGATATACAACTGTTGTGAAACGCTCCTCTTCATTATGCGCTTTTATTTGTTGAAGTGCTTCTTCTGTTATTTGTTGATCTGCTTCTCTCCTATCAGTATTAAACGCTTCAATTTCTTCAGCGTATTGTTTGGCTTGGTTAAAATTGGTTTCTGTTAAAAGCGCCACAGCATAATCACCATGTTGCATTCGTCCTGCAGCATTAATACGAGGTGCCACAATAAATACAACATCAGTAATAGTAAGTTCTTCTTTTTTTACTTGATCGATAATAGCTTGTATTCCTGGTCTAGGATTTTCATTAATCACTTGCAGCCCATAATACGCCAAAGTCCTATTTTCTCCTGTAATAGGAACAATGTCTGCGCCAATTGCTGTTGCGACCAAGTCGAGATATTCAGTTAAATCCTCTGCAGATTTTCCTTCTTTTGAAGCCAATGCTTGTATGAGTTTAAAGCCTACACCACATCCACAAAGCTCCTTGTAAGGATACTCACAGTCATCTCGTTTTGGGTCTAAAACAGCAATAGCATTTGGTAGCTCATCACCTGGTCTGTGATGGTCACAGATAATAAAATCAATGCCTTTTTCTTTAGCGTAAGCTACTTTATCAATAGCTTTTACACCACAATCTAAAGCGATAATAAGTGAAAACTCATTGTCATGCGCAAAATCGATACCTTTAATAGACACTCCATAACCTTCGTCGTAACGATCTGGAATGTATGTAGCCACCTGATTGGTTTTTGTTTTAAGATATGAACTCATTAAAGCCACCGAAGACGTTCCATCTACATCATAATCGCCATACACCAAAATGTTTTCGTTGTTAGTCAATGCTTGCTCAATACGATTAACCGCTTTATCCATATCTTTCATTAAAAACGGATTGTGCAAATCTTTTAAGCTTGGGCGAAAAAAGGTTTTAGCTGCTTCATAAGTCTCAATGCCTCGTTGCAATAATAGTGTAGCAACAATCTCATCAACCTGAAGTGCTTCTTGTAGTTGTTTTAGTTTTTCAGTATTCGGTTTTGGCTTTAAAGTCCAGCGCATACTTATGAATTGTGATAATGAATTGAAGTTTTTACATTAGCAAATTTGCGAAACATTTCCATCACACCACAGTATTTTTCAACCGATAGGTCTACCGCTTTCTTTATTTTGTCTTCGTTTAAATCATCTCCATAAAAATGATATTCAACTGAAACAGTATGGTAATATTTTGGGTGTTCATCGGTCAATTCTCCGTAAGTGTCAATTCTGAAATCAGAGATTTTCACTTTCATTTTATCTAAAATAGATACCACGTCTAAACCTGAACATCCTGCTAGTGACGATAACATCATTGCCTTTGGTCGCAATCCTGAATTATGTCCTCCATGTTCTTCCGAAGTATCCATAAATAGGGTTTTTCCGCTTGGGTTATCAGATTCAAACTGCGAATTTCCTTTCCAATGTGTAGAGACTTTATTTGTCATGTTTGAAGATTTTTTTGTTTATTGTAATGAATAAATTTTTAATTACTTAAGACGTAAAAGACCTCTTAAAATTTCATTAAATTACAAAAAAGAGGTGTCTTATTACTTCAAAAATACCACTAAAAAATAGATTATGCCATTAGTCACTCCGTTATCTCCAGACCACGATGCTGAAACTCAAAAACTAGCCGATTTTTACAATGAAACCTTAGGGTTTTGTCCAAATTCGGTATTAACTATGCAACGTCGTCCTGACATTTCAAAAGCATTTATCAACCTCAACAAAGCAGTTATGGCTAATGAAGGTAGAGTTACTTCGGCCTTAAAACGTATGATTGCTTGGGTGAGCAGTAACGCTACAGGTTGTCGTTATTGTCAAGCGCATGCTATAAGAGCAGCGGAACGCTATGGAGCAGAACAGGAACAACTAGATAATATTTGGGAGTATAGAACGCATCCTGCGTTTTCTGAAGCTGAACGTGCAGCTCTTGATTTTAGTTTGGCTGCTAGTCAAGTACCAAATGCTGTTGACGACTCCATAAAAACACGATTGTATGAGCATTGGAACGAAGGTGAAATTGTGGAGATGCTAGGTGTTATTTCACTTTTTGGTTATTTGAATAGATGGAATGATAGCATGGGAACAAGCATTGAAAATGGAGCTGTTGAAAGTGGAGAACAGTACTTAGGAAAACACGGTTGGAATAAAGGAAAACATATATAAAAATTGACAATGACTGATTTAAACTGCCCAAACTGCAAAGAGACTGTTTCGCAAATAGAATTTGAGTGCTCTAACTGTGGATATCCTTTATCTGGAACTGAAAAAGAAAAAGCCATCTTCATTGGAAAACAAATCACCAATAAAACGAAAATTGGAGACGCTAAAGATTCTCAAAACAGAGTTCAAAAAATACTATACATTATTGCTGCATTCCAATTTTTAAATGCGTTTTTAGTTTATAGAAAACTTTACAGTATTGAAGATGTTATTTTCTATTGTGTTTTAGGTATTATTTTGATAATCTTTGGTTATTTATGTCCTAAAAAACCCATATTGTTTATTTCACTGTCTCTTGCATTAATCTTAGGTTATTATCTCTTATTGTATCTAAACGACCCAATGTATTTGTATAGCGGAATTCTTTGGAAAATAGTCATTGTTGCCTCGTTATTATATGGTTTAGCACTCTCATTTGATGAGCAAAAGCTGAAGAAAAAGTATAATTATTTAAAAGATAAATAAGCCTCACAAAAATGAAAAAAACATTATGCCTTCTTCTTTTATCGTTAATCTTTATTGCTTGTAAAAAACAAACTGAAAAAACTGATAAGTCTTTTACTTTTATAGAGCAAGGACAGTATGTGGTCGATTCTTATAATGGTCATTCTATTTACAGAGATAAAAAGAATAAAAAAATAATGGATGGTTACTATGTTGTGGGAAACGAACTTACCAAATGGGAAGAGTTTAGTGTAAAAGAAGGCTTGCTAGATGGTGATTATTTACTTTTTCATAATAATGGTGAAATCTTCTCTCATGCCATTTATTCTAAAGGTAAAAAGCATGGAGCTGAAAAAACGTATTACCCTTCTGGGACGTTGAAAAAAACCGTTATGTATGCCAATGATGTGATAACTGGAACTGTTGAAACGTATTTTGAAAGCGGTCAAGTTGCCACTAAAGCAACTTATAAAGACGGAAAATCTGTAGAGTCTTCATCTTATGATATTTTAGGAAATATTGTATCGCAAACCTTTATAAAAGACGGTAGAACTATTACCCAAACCATAAGAAGCGGTAAAGTATATAGTGAACAGATTAACTCCAATTACGACAGCTTTGAAGCCACCAAATTTTATAATGAAGATGGAAGTCTTGCTAAGTTTTTACGATTTTTTGAAGATGGTGATACTGCTTACCTTATTGAACTTGATGAAGATGGCAACGAGATAAAACGTTTAAACGCAAAAGAAAACCCACAAGAACTATTAGAATACCAAAAGTATTTTATTGGGTTATAAAACAACTGATTCTTCACTTAATTTCTTTTTAAAATCAAATACAACTTTGTTTGCTGTTGTATTGATTTCCTAAATATATATTGCTCTTCTCGAAGCTACTTGTTGTATTAGGTATTAATGAATCTGATTTGAATTTCAAACAGAAAATATGCCTTTTCGTTATATAAATATGACAACTTAAACCTTGTCACAGTTGTATCTATCAGCTTAGTTTAATTTAGTTTAAAATTTAAAATAATGGCGTTTATTGAGCATTTATGGTTAGCAACTATAATCATTGTTATTATAAAAGAAATAGGTAAATCATATAGAATTAAACAATTTAAAAAAATTAATAATTCAAAAATTGAATCTATTGGAAATTATGAGAAGAACAGTAAATATTCGATACCTAATTGGAAGAAAAACAACAAGAAAAGTTTATAAAACTCTTATAACTCTCTCCTGCAACTCTGGCAACACCTCAACTTCAAACCAAGGGTTTTTGCTTAACCAAAATCGGTTTCTTGGGCTTGGGTGAGGTAACGGAAAATAGTATGGCAAATACGTTTTAAAGTCTTTTACTGTTTTAGTAAGTGTTTGCTTTGCCTTCTCTTTTAAATAATACTTCTGCGCATACATACCTATTAAAATCACAAGTTCTACTTTGGGCATTTGCTGTAACAACAACTCATGCCATTGTGGAGCACATTCTTGTCGTGGAGGTAAATCGCCACTCTTCCCTTTTCCTGGATAACAAAAACCCATAGGGATAATGGCAAAATGTTCAGGGTTGTAAAACTGTTGATCAGTAACATTAAGCCATGTTCTAAGTTGCTTTCCACTAGCATCATCCCAAGGAATTCCAGACGCATGTACTTTGGTTCCTGGTGCTTGACCAATAATTACAATTTTAGAGTTTTTATGTGCTGAAACCACTGGGTTTGGACCAAGTGGCAAATGGTCTTTACAGATAGTACATTGCTTTATGTTGTTTAGTAGTTCTTGCATTAATACAAAAAACCAAATAAATACAAAGGAATAATATTTAGACTCCCCACCTCCATATCATCTCTTACCACAAAACTATTTGGTGTTCCACTTATCTGTTTTGTTTTTTTGTTCTTTCCTCCTATTTCAAAAGTATAAGTTCTATCTATAATAAAATCCCCTTTTTCAGCTAAATGAATCTCGTAAAGGTGTTTCATTTGATTTACAAAAAAGGTTTCTCTCAATGTACCAATTTCTGTATTGTCCTTACCTAAAGCGTAAACCAAATTTGGATTGTTTAGGAATAACTTTTCAGGTTTAGTTAACGCTCCAACTCCTTTTGTAGGTTTGTATAATTCCATAACTAAATCTGCACGATTTAAAAGTTTAATAGCATTAATCAAGAATGCGCGTTGCACTCCTAATCTCTCACTTAATTTGGATACATTTGGAGTAAATGGTGCACTTTGAGCTATAGCAATTAATAGCTTTTTTATTTTACGACTATCCTGATAAGTTATGTTTTCAACTGCATTTAAATCTATTTCTAATATCAAACTAATTGTTTGATTTAGTTTTTGAATATAACTTTCTTTGTTTTCTAAATAATACGGATATGCACCATGCTTCAAATATTCTTTAAAATATTTTATAACATGGGCTATTTCTCCTTTTGTTTTTTTAGCTATTTCTTTATGATTAGTTAGTAATTCTTCTAGACTTATTTTTGGAATATTCCTGTTTGTTTCAAAAAACAAATACTCCCTAAATGATAATTCTTTTAAATGATAACTTACAGCCCTTCGGCTCAAATCAGATTCTCCTTTAAATATTTCTAATATCGACGATGAAGTAAACACTGTTTTTAAATTAGGAAATTGGTCATATATCAATTTTAATTCTCTAGACCAATTAGGATATTTATGAACTTCATCTAAAAATAAATGGGTTCCTCCTCGTAATACAAAATCCTGAGCTAACGAAATCAATGTGTTATCTAGGAAATATAAGTTGTCTAATGAAACATATAAAGGTTCTGTTTCTAAGCTCTTGCTTAACTTATGCTTTATTTGTTGTAGTAATAGTGTAGTTTTACCTGACCCTCTCGCTCCTTTTATACCTATTAATCGATTAGACCAATCTATCTCATCTAATAAATATCGTTGCTCTTTAGAAACATTCTCTAAAAGTTGCTCTTGAAGAATTACAAAATCTTCCATGATTGTTTATTTTGAAAACAAAAATATTAAAAATTGTTTATTTTGAAAACAAAAAACAATTAATTGTGTTTTTAAAAAAAACATTTTACTCCTTCTTCCCAGCAACCACTATTACAATTTCGCCTTTTGGTGGCTTGTTTGTGTAGTATTCTAAAACCTCTTTTGCAGTACCTCTAACCGTTTCTTCATAGAGTTTTGTTAACTCTCTAGAAACAGATATTTGGCGATCTTCACCAAAGTACTCACAAAAATTAGTAAGTGTTTTTATAAGTTTATGAGGGCTTTCATAAAAAATCATGGTTCTGGTTTCTTCTGCTAAAAAAGTCAATCGTGTTTGTCTCCCTTTTTTTACAGGCAAAAAGCCTTCAAACACAAATTTATCGTTAGGCAAACCACTATTTACTAAAGCAGGCACAAAAGCAGTTGCTCCTGGTAAACACTCTACTTCAATAGCGTTTTCAACACAAGCTCTTGTTAATAAAAATCCAGGATCTGAAATTGCTGGTGTTCCTGCATCGCTTATAAGCGCTATTGTTGTTCCGCTTTTTAGTTTATTTACTAAACTTTCAACCATTTTATGCTCATTATGCATGTGGTGCGATTGCATAGGAGTAGTGATTTCAAAATGCTTTAGTAATTTCCCTGAAGTACGTGTGTCTTCAGCTAAAATTAAATCGACTTGTTCTAATACTTCAACAGCCCTAAAAGTCATGTCTTTTAGGTTTCCTATTGGCGTGGGTACAATATAAAGTTTGCTCATAAATGCTAAGTAACAGTCAAATTTACAATCTTTTAAACTATCTTCACACAACCATTTTTATTATTTGACATCTATTTGTAAAAACCAACCTATGTACAAAAGCGTTTTAAGCCTCGTGATTTTTTGTCTCTGTTTTTTTAAATTATCTGCTCAAACTACAGATTTAGCAGTAGTTGTAGAGGCTCAAAACTTGAGTGGGACCGATGTTTCTCAGGTTCAAATCTACCAAGAATTTCAGTACATAGTTACAATTATAAATTCTGGAAATGCGGTAAGTAATGCTACTTTTTCTTTAAACCTTAATGATGACGTTGTTGTTAACTCTTATGTTTCGCAAAACAATTTAGGAGGTGCAAGTGATGCCGAAAATTTCAACCTTGAACTCAATAACGTCCTCACAGGAAGTGTTGCTAGTTTACCCAATAACTCTAGCGTTGAAATACGAATTAATGTTAATGCGCCTACAGATATTGGAGGAATTGCTTTTGATGCATTAGTCTCTCCTCCATCAGGCACTACCGACACCAATACATCAAACAACCAGTCTATAATTTCTATTGATGTTATTGATATACCTATTGATTTTTCGGTAGTATATTCTCAAATAAGTCCTGCTGAAGGAACAGGAATTAGCGCCTGGAACGATACTGTAACTTATGAATTTACAATCACCAATAATAGTAGTGTTTCTTACCCTTTATATGGAATAACTGGGTTTATGACATTGCAATCGCCTTTCGAATATGGTCAACCAGTTGTACAATTACAATCTATAGAATGTGTTGGCTCAACCAACGGAACAGAGTGTCCAGATCTCTCTACTGTAAATGGTCCATTAACTGTTGTAAATACAACGTCAGCTATTTTTAGTTATGGCACACCTCATGTGTTTACTTCAGGCGGCTCTATAACTTTTCAGGTTGTTTATCAATTTCTACAACCTAGTTGTGCTTTTGATCCACAGCAAATAATTGTAGATAGTTATATTAATATTGAGCTAAACCACGTTAATGAATCTTCGGATAGTTCTAATTTAGTTCAAACTAATTTATTGACTGCAGAATTATGTAATGTTACTGATATTTGTATTGATACTATTCAAACAAATCCTAATGTTTCGACCATTGTTGATTGGGGAGAAGAAGTCACCTTTGAAACTACAGTTTGTAATAATGGACCTCTTGACGCTCCTATTGTTTTCTTTCTACAAAACCTATCTACTACAGTAACTTGGGATATAATAAGCATAACCTGTTTAGGCACAACAGGAGATGTTACATGCGATGATTTTACTATTACTGATATGAATACGTTGTGGGCTAGTGATACGTTTACTATGCCTGTTGGAGCAACCATTACTATTGAAACAACAGTAATTTTCCTAGAACCAGAGTGCTCAACAAGTACACAAAATACACTTGCTCATGTAAGAAGCGGAACCAACATTATGCAAAGTCAGCTTTTTGATTCAAATATTGAAAATAGCGCTCAAAGTGATTTTGTTACATTACCTCCTACTGCATCTTGTCCTGCATCTGATATACAAGTTATAAAAACACAAATTGCACCAGAATTACCTGAAGGTGGAGACGTTAACAATACTACAGATTGGGGACCAATCACTTATGAAATAACCGTTACAAATGCTGGTGATGTAGACACTTTTATCGAGCTTTCAGATTATATGACTTTAGCTGGAAGCATACCTGTTTCTGCTAGTTTACTTTCTGTTGAATGTGTTTCAACAACTGGTACTGCTGAATGTTTTACTATTACAAACGCAAACATAGATGTGGTTTTTGATGGTGAACCAGAAGATGGTGAATTTGATGAATTTTGGGGAATTACCGTTGAAGACAATTGGGAATTACCTGCGCAAAGTTCAGTAACATTTCAAGCAACTGTAAATTGGCAACCTGGTTGTTCAAGCGCTGCTATTCCTGTTATAAATAATGTTACAGCAAATCATATTGGCGATGATATTATTGATGCAAGTCCTTCAAATAACAGTTCTCAAGTAACTTCATATTTAGCACCTTGTGTAGATTTAATTGTACAAACCTTTCCTGAGTTTACTCAAGTTACAGTTAACCAGCCTTTTGATTGGATAATTGACATAAGTAATAGCACAACAAGCTCTAACGCTACAAACATATTTTTTGAAGATATATTAGACGCTAACTTTACAGTTGTTGGAACTCCAACATGTAGCGTTACTGCTGGTACTGCTACTTGCATGAGTGGCTTTTCAGTAACCGGAAATACTATTTCGGGTGTAATTCCTAATATGGAATCTGGTTCAACTGTTAGAATACGAATTCCTGTTACTGCACCAAGTTTTGGTGGAGCTTTTAACAATACTGCCGAAGCAACTCCAGATATTGCTGAAAATAATGAGTTAACTCCTGAAACAAATATTTCAATAAGCAACGTTCAAGTTATTGCACCTACTTTAACTAAAGCGTTTGATCCTGATACTATTTTTGAAGGTCAAGAAAGTACTTTAACTTTTACAGTTTACAATATTGCTTCAAACCCTTCGCAAACCAACATTTCATTTACCGATAATTTACCTGCTGGTGTAGTACTTTCTGGAGAAGCCTATTGGGTTGAAGACAATGGTTGTACATCAACATTTACAGGAACAAATGGAGACACGTTTATAGGCGTAACTAACCTAACCTTTCCTGAAGGTGTTGCAAGCTGTACTTTTGCAGTTTCGGTGACATCTAGTAGCATTGGCACTCACATTAATGACAGTTCTAACTTTAGCGACCAAAACAATATTGACACTTCGCAAGCCTATGCTGAGTTAACGGTTTTACAAGACACTACTGATGTAGATATAGAAATTTTAAAATCTGTTTCGCCAGAAGAAGTTTCTATTGGTGAAGAGGTAATTTTTACAATTACCGCAAGTAACCTAGGTCAAACTACAGCTACACTTGTTGAGGTTATTGACAGCTTACCTACTGGTTATGAGTACATATCTTCAACTGTTTCTGAAGGCGTTTTTGATGCATCAAGCTTTACTTGGTCAATTGCTTCACTTACTTCAGGTCAATTAGAAACATTAACGATTACTGCTCGTGTTTTATCTTCTGAAAACCTATTAAACATTGCTTTATTGGGCACAGTAAATGAAACTGATAGGGACGACACAAACAATAGCGATAATGCCGAAGTTGCTGTAAACAATTGCTTAGAAATACCTCAAGGAATTTCTCCTAACAATGATTCTTCAAATGACTTTTTAGTAATTCCTTGTATTGAAGATTATCCAGAAAACCGAATTAAGATTTTTAATCGTTTAGGTGTTCAAATTTATCAAAGTGATAACTACAGAAATAATTGGGATGGGAAGCCTAATATGGGATTCCCAGAAACTTCTAGCTTATTACCTGTTGGTACATATTATTATATACTAGAAATACCAGAACTACAAAAACCTATTATGGGTTGGTTGTACTTAAATTATTAATCAAACTTACTTTCAATAATTTCCATGAAGCGTTCTTCGTAATCCTCTTTTCCTTCCCATTGGTTGTAATCAGGTTTTACGATATTTTGAATTAAATGACTCGCTTCTTGAAAAGAGCTTGATGTATTTATTTGAGAAAGCACTCTGTCGTAATCTTCATTTTTACCATCAAACAAATGCTTGATAAATGCAATTTTATCATTTAAACCAATAGTAATTCCTCCTCGCTTTAGCTTATCGTTAAGCGACTTCTTTATGTCTTGTTTAGCTTCGGCAACAGGTTCAAAAATTGGCATCTCTTTAAAATCAGCTGTTAACTCTTCTAAATCGTTTTTATGATAATTAGTTTTAGGAATCGCTTTTTCAAACACTTCGTCAATTTGTTGGGTTTCTTCAGGCATTTGGGCAACAATATCCTTAATCTTTTCCATTACTGGCTCCATAATGCCATCGTCTTCAACATCGTCAAGGTTTATGTAAATTTTGTCTTCAACCTCAATATTGTCACTTACTTTATTATTGAAAGCAACATCCAACATTCCAAAAAACGACGAGTCTCCACCTATAGTTGGCATATCATCTTCAAAGTTTTCTTGGGCAAACTTTAAAACGGTAAGTTTTTCATACAGAGCAGATACTTCAGAATGCATTTTATCAACATCTTCTCTTCCTTTTAGTTTAAGAATTCGATGCGCAATGCTAATTAATTCTGATTCCAATTTCTTCTTCATAACTTTTAAAATTTAATCCAAATTATACTTTTGATTTTTAATAAATTTACGCCACCTTTATGCAAACGGGAATTTTCCCTGTTTTAGTGTTAAAATTACAAAATGTTTCTCGAAAATACAGTAAATCATAAAGAACAATTTGGATGGATTGAAGTTATTTGCGGTTCAATGTTCTCGGGTAAAACCGAAGAATTGATTCGCAGATTAAAACGAGCTCAATTTGCAAGACAAAAAGTAGAAATTTTTAAACCTGCAATTGACATACGTTATGACGATGAAAAAGTTGTGTCGCACGACTCTAACGAAATTCGCTCAACTCCTGTTCCTGCTGCAGCCAATATTCCTATTTTGGCTGATGGTTGTGATGTTGTAGGTATTGATGAGGCTCAATTTTTTGATGATGAAATTGTAAGGGTTTGCAACGACTTGGCAAACAAAGGTATTCGAGTTATTGTAGCAGGTTTAGATATGGACTTTAAAGGTAATCCTTTTGGTCCAATGCCTTATTTAATGGCAACTGCAGAATATGTTACAAAAGTACACGCTATATGCACAAAAACAGGAAATCTGGCTCAGTACAGCTATAGAAAATCTAAAAATGATAATCTTGTATTATTAGGTGAAGTTGAAGAATACGAACCTTTAAGTAGAGCCGCTTTTTATAAAACCATGTTGCGTGATAAGGTAAGAAACATGAAGGTTAATGATCCTGAGGATCTTTCTAATAAACCACAAGACGACAATGCCTAAAGTTCAAGAAACTACGCTTGAGATTAACTTAAAATCTTTAGAGCACAATTATAATTACCTTACTTCCAAAACCTCAGAAAACACTAAGTTTCTTGCTGTTGTTAAGGCTTTTGGATACGGAAGTGATCCTGGTAGAATTGCATTAAAACTTCAAGATTTAAATGCTGATTATTTTGCGGTAGCTTATGTACAAGAAGGTATAACATTACGAGATGCTGGTGTCACCAAGCCTATTTTGGTGCTTCATCCTCAACCTACAAATTTTAAAACAATTATTGAACGCTGTTTAGAACCAAGTATATATAGCTTTAAAGTTTTAAAAGCATTTATTGCTGAAGCTGAAAAAGAAAAGCAGCAGCAATATCCTATTCATATTAAATTTAATACAGGTTTAAATAGATTAGGTTTTAATGAGAATGACAGCAAAGAGATTATTGACACCTTAAAAAAAACTAATGCTGTTAAAGTGAAATCTATTTTTTCGCATATGGCAGCTAGTGAAGATTTAAACGAAAAAGAATTTACGCTATCTCAAATACAAAGTTTTAAAAACATCATATCCGTTTTTGAAAACAATCTAGGTTATTCTGTTTTAAAACATATGTGCAATACTTCTGGTATTTTAAATTACCCTGAAGCACATTTTGATATGGTTAGAAGTGGTATTGGCTTGTATGGTTTTGGTAATTCAGCTGAACAAAACAAAAACTTAAAACCCATTGCAAGTTTAAAATCTGTAATCTCGCAAATTCATCATATTAATAAAGGAGAAAGCCTTGGTTACAATAGAGGTTTTGTTGCTAAAAACCCAGTTAAAACCGCAACAATACCTGTTGGGCATGCTGATGGTATTGGAAGACAATATGGTAAAGGAAAAGGGTTTGTTACCATAAACAATCAACGCGCATACATACTTGGCAATGTGTGTATGGACATGATTATGGTAGATGTTACAACTATTGACTGCGAAGAAGGAGATGAGGTTATTGTGTTTGATAATACATATACTGCTGAAGCCCTTGCTTCCTCGGCAAGTACCATTTCCTACGAAATTTTAACTGCTATATCCCAGCGCATCAAAAGAACTTTTATTGATTAACTCAATGTGTTGTAATAATTTTTTAGTTATTTTAGTAACATACTAACTATAAAACAATTTATTATGCTTAAAGAATTTAAAGAATTCGCAATGAAGGGTAACTTGGTAGATATTGCTGTTGCCTTTGTAATGGGTGCTGCTTTTAACAAAGTAGTAAGTTCGTTTACAGGCGGAATTGTTTCTCCCTTAATTGGATTAATTTTCAAATCAGACTTTAAAGACCAAAAATGGATCATTACCGAAGGCACCTTAAATGATGCTGGTGAAACCGTTGGTGAAGTTGCTGTATTATGGGGAGATTTCTTAACCAACGTTATCGACTTTGTAATTGTTGCTTTTGTAATGTTTATGGTTATAAAAGGAGTTAACAAAATGAAGAAAAAAGAAGAACCTGCTCCAGCAGCTCCTGCAGGACCATCAGATAATGAGTTATTAGCAGAAATTAGAGACTTATTAAAAAAGTAGTTTCTTGTTAATAATTTAACAATTGAAAATTTATTGTTAAAAAGCCTTTGTTGATGAAAAAACGAAGGCTTTTTTCGTTCAATACAAAGGAATTAATACTTAGCTTTGTTAACTTAATTTATAAAAGCATTAAAAAATGAAAGTAGCTGTAGTTGGTGCAACAGGTATGGTAGGAGAAGTAATGTTAAATGTTCTTAGCGAACGCAACTTCCCTTTAACCGAACTTATTCCTGTAGCTTCAGAACGATCTGTAGGAAAATCGGTTTTGTTTAATGGTAAAAACTATACTGTTGTTGGACTAAAAGATGCTGTTGCAATGCGTCCTGATATTGCTTTATTTTCTGCTGGTGGAGGAACCTCATTAGAATGGGCTCCAAAATTTGCTGAAGTAGGAACAACTGTTATTGATAATTCTTCGGCATGGAGAATGGATCTTGATAAAAAACTAGTGGTTCCTGAAATTAATGCTAACACACTTACAAAAACCGATAAGATTATAGCTAACCCTAACTGCTCTACAATTCAAATGGTTTTAGCGTTGGCTCCTCTTCATAAAAAATATAAAATAAAACGTATTGTAGTTTCTACTTACCAATCCGTTTCTGGAACAGGAGTAAAAGCTGTAAAACAACTAGAAAATGAAATGGCAGGAGTAGAAGGAGAAATGGCTTATCCATATCAAATCCACCGAAACGCCATTCCACATTGCGATGTATTTGAAGAAAACGGTTACACAAAAGAAGAGATGAAACTCGTAAGAGAAACTCAAAAAATTCTTGATGATAGAACTATTGCTGTCACTGCTACTGCTGTAAGAATACCTACATCTGGTGGTCACAGTGAAGCAGTTAATGTGGAGTTTGAAAATGATTTTGACCTAAAAGAAGTACGAAATATTTTAGAAAACACTGATGGTGTTGTGGTTCAAGATGATTTACAAAACAACTCTTACCCAATGGCAATAAATGCACACGGTAAAGACGATGTTTTTGTTGGAAGAATAAGACGAGATGGCTCACAACCCAATTCCTTAAACCTTTGGATTGTAAGCGATAACCTTCGTAAAGGAGCAGCTACAAATACAGTTCAAATTGCTGAGTACTTGATTAAAGAAAATTTAATATAAAAAATAGCATTTTAACTCAAATAAACAGTAAAAACGTGTAGTACAACTAATTAATTCTATTTGCTTTACGCGAATAGTTATCTTAGGTGTCCAAATTTTACTGTAAATGCTAAAAAATTACTTACAGCGTATCGGTCTGATTATGTTGGTTTTGGTACAGTTTTCATGTGCCAAAGACGACAATTACATTTCTTTACCTCAAGACGAAGACCCTATTGAAACGTCTCCAGTGGTTTTTGACATTGAGTCTGTTCCTTATCAAACGCTTTCTGAATATAATTTCTTTGAAGGAGACTTATCAAACCTAAACCCTGTTTATGGTGTTTTACCTTATGATTTAATTTCTCCTCTGTTTTCAGATTATGCTCACAAAAAACGATTTGTTTGGATGCCTGAAGATGTAAGTGCTAGCTATGTTAATGACCATTCTGTTCTTAACTTCCCTGTTGGAACAATTCTCATCAAAAACTTCTATTTTGATACTGTTTCTCCTGGTTCGCAAACCAAAATTCTAGAAACAAGGTTAATGATTTTAAAGGAAGAAGGTTGGGTATTTGCAAATTACAAATGGAACGAAGAACAAACTGAAGCCAATTTTGATTTAAACGGAAGTTTTGAAGCTTTCAGTTTTACTGAAAACAATATTGAAAGAAATGTAAATTATCGTATTCCTGCAGAAGCAGAATGTTTAACCTGTCATAAATCATCTAGTGACACTTCAATTCCAATAGGCCCTAAACCACAAAACTTAAACAAAAGTTTTTTATATGAAGATGGTACAAAAAACCAACTTCAAAAATGGATTGAAATGGGTTATTTAACAGGAAGTGTTCCTCAAAACATCTACTCTGTTGTTGACTGGAGTGATGAAAACGAGCCTCTAGAGCTTCGTGTTAGATCTTATCTAGACATTAATTGTGCGCATTGCCATTCAGACGATAGACACTGCGATTATAGACCTGTAAGATTTGCTTTTAATGAATCAGAAGATATTACCAACCTAGGCGTTTGTGTTGAACCTCACACAGTTATTGATCCTGCGTTAACTTATATTGTAAGCCCAGGAAACATACAACGCTCTGTAATACCAACAAGATTAAATACAACTGAGGAATCCTTGAGAATGCCTCTATTAGGAAGAACACTAATACACAAAGAAGGTGTTGACTTAATAGAAGAATGGATAAACTCGCTAAATACTATATGTGAATAATAATACTACTTATATAACTTAATTATGAAACCTATAATAATATCAATATTTGCCTTTTTTGTTACTGTTTCAGTAAACGCTCAAAGTTATAACTCATGTACTGATGCGTTTAATGCTCCAACAATTACTGCCGGAACTTACTCTGTAGGAACAATAGATGGCGATAAACCAAGTGATTTTTGTATAACAGGTAGTAGCAACACAAGTGTTACTGCTGCTGAGTGGGTTAAATATGTGCCAACTGCTGATTATTCAATTACGGTGAGTTCTGACCTTCCTGTTAATGGAAATAAAGACACTCGCTTACACATTTACACAGGAACCTGTGGAAGCTTAACTTGTGTTGGTGGTGATGATGATTCAGGTACATTTACAGGAACAAATACTGGTTCGTATTTATCTGTGTTAACAGTAGAGGTAACTGCAAATCAAACGTACTACATTGTTTGGGACAACAAGTATACAGATAGTAATGACTTTGACTTTGAATTAACCGAAAACCCTCCAACTCCTCCTGTTCCTGTTACATTTACAACTCAAGCTTCTGGAATGTCTGGTTCTTACAAAAGAGGTATGGTAGATATGAATGGCGATTTTCTAGACGATTTAGTTGCCGTTAATACCGATTCAACTTACGTTTCAGGATATGATATTGAAGGTGATCCTATTTACACAACTGTTGAAAAACCTTATATCTTTATTCGTTATCAATTAGCTGGAGGAACATTTCAAAAAACCAAAATAGTTACTTCTTATCCTGATTATAAACCGTCTTGGAGTTTAGCTGCAGGAGACTGGGACGCTAATGGGTACAATGATCTTTTATATGGAGGGAACTCTGGTGTAACATTCATGAAAGCTAACTCAACAGGAACTGCATATACCGAAATCTCTGGTCCTGAATATGTTTTTTCACAACGTTCAAACTTTGTTGATATTAATAATGATGGTCATTTAGATGCATTTGTTTGTCATGACACGGCTCCTAGTGTATCCTATATTAATGATGGTTCTAATAATCTCATCTATGAAAACACAAATGGATTAGGAGATTATGCTTCGGGTGGAAACTATGGTTCTATTTGGGTCGATTATGATAACGACAGAGATATAGATATGTTTATGGCTAAATGTGGTGGTAGTACCGAAAGAAGAACAAACCAATTATATAGAAACAATGGAAATGGAACTTACACCGAAGTAGGAACTGTAGCTGGTTTAGACGATATAATGCAAACTTGGTCTTCGGCTTGGGGTGATTTTGATAACGATGGAGATATGGATATTTACATTGGCTCAAGTACTGCAAACGACCATAAAATAATGCGCAACAATAATGATGGTACTTTTACTGATGTTACTGCAGGATCAGGTATAAGTAGCGCTAATCAAGGGATAGAGTGTGTTGCAGGTGATTTTGATAATGATGGGTATTTAGATGTGCTTTCAAATGGATCTATTTTGTTTGGTGATGGCACATTAAAATTTAATGTATATAGTGGTCCTCCTAGTGGCTCAATTGGTGATATAAACAATGATGGTTTCTTAGATGTCTTTACTAATAGTGTTTATGTAAATGATGGCAACAGTAATAACTGGATAAAAATTATTACCATTGGAGATCAAGCTGGTGGTTATAGTAATATTAATGGTATTGGAGCTAGAGTGGAAATTAATTCTGCTTTAGGAACTCAAATTAGAGATGTTCAAAGCGGAACTGGTTTTAGGTACATGAGTACATTAAATACACATTTTGGTATTGGTACAGATAGCTCTATAAACTACATAAGAATTTATTGGCCATCAGGAATTATCGATCAAGTTAACAACCCTTCAATTAACGGAAGTATTACAATTGTAGAAGGTGCTAATACATTAGGACTAGAAGATTCAATGGTTAATGATTTAATTCTTTATCCAAACCCAACTAAAGACATTTTAAACTTAGGAAGAATAGACAATTTAGCAGATGCTTTTTACACCATTTTTGATATTACTGGCAAACGTGTAGTAAATGCTAAACTTAGTCAAAACTCTATTGATGTTTCACATTTAAATTCAGGAAACTATATTTTAAGAGTAGTATATGGCGCATCAATTAAAACCCAAAAATTTATCAAATACTAAGTTATTTAACAATAAATACATCATATTTTAAAAGCTTTTAGCTTAAAGTAGATATATTTCTTATATTAGGCTTCTTTTCTTACTTATGTTGAAAAAAGCTCTGTTATTAGGAATACTACTTGTTTGCTTTTCTTGTGGTTCAGACGATAATTATGTTTCAAGAGAAATTGAAACAAGTCTTGATACTGCTTCAACTCAAGAGTCTGTTTCTGTTCAAATAGCTATTTTTGAAAACGATGGTTATATTCCCGAACAAGGATTTTTAACAATAAGCACTGCTTCTAATGGTTTTGTGGAAATTTTAAACAATAGCACGCAAGCTATTTTAGATGACCTAGTAGTTTACACTCCAAGTCCAAACTTTACTGGTCAAGACACCTTTACTTATACAGTTTGTGAAAATGAAAACTCTTCAATCTGTGTTACTGAAACTGTATCTATTACTGTGACTTCAACCTCAACCGTAAGCTTCAACCTTAACGAAATACCTTATCAAAACTTATCGGAATATGGGTTTTTTACTGGGACTTTAAAAGACTTAAATCCTAGTTCAGGAGTTGTTCCTTACGACCTTAGTTCTCCTCTTTTTAGTGATTATGCTCATAAAAAACGTTTTTTATGGATGCCTAATAATGTTTCAGCTCAATATGTTAATGATCACAGTCCTTTCGATTTTCCTGTTGGTACAGTACTGATTAAAAATTTTTATTACGAAAATGTTCAACCAACAAATACAACCGTTCTTATTGAAACCCGATTAATGTACATGACTGATGAAGGTTGGGATTTTGCAAAATATGTTTGGAATGATGAACAAACCGAAGCGACTTTTACAGATGATGGCAGCTTTAAAAGTATCGAGTGGATAGAAAACTCACAACTTAAAACGGTTAATTACCGAATACCCTCCAAAAATGAATGTTTTACTTGTCATAACAAATTTGGAACTCCACTTCCTATTGGTCCTAAACCGCAAAATATAAATAAAGAATACAATTACTCCGAAGGTTTAAAAAATCAATTAAACAAGTGGATTGAGGTTGGTTACCTAGAAAACACCATACCTTCCAACATCGTATCAACTGTTAACTGGGAAGATGAGTCGCTTCCTTTAGAAATTAGAGCTAGGTCATACATTGACATAAACTGTGCACATTGTCACTCAGACGAGAGTTATTGTGAGTACAGGTCAATGCGTTTTGCTTTTAACGAAAACGACAACCAAGAAAACATGGGTGTTTGTGTTGATGCTGATACGCAAGTCGAAGGGCTAACAACAATAGTAACACCAAACAACTTTAACGAATCCATACTACACTTTAGAATTAATTCTGTGCAAGATCAATATAGAATGCCTTTACTGGGTAGAACCTTAAAACATGTTGAAGGCGTTAGATTAATAGAAGAATGGATAAACTCCTTAAATACAGATTGCCAATAAATTAAAACTAATCATGATATGAAAAAAATTACTCTAGTTTTATTTTTAATTTCGAGCTGCTTAAGTGCTCAAGTTTTAAATCAATCAGCCAATTGGCCAAATACCAACTGGACACTATCAGGAACCTATGATAGTAATCCATTAATTTTTGTAGAAAACCCAACAGTAGATTCATCAACATTTTCATTTGATGAAGACGAAGCTGGGGATAACTCAATAAATAATATTGCTGCTGTTTCTCCAGTAATTAATCTAACCAATGCTTATAATGCAGGTGAAACATGGATACTAGTAGATGCAAATTATGTTATAAGTATTTATCAAGATGAATCTTTAAGTTTAGAGTATTGGGATGATGATGCTTCAAGTTGGATTAGTTGGGGAACTCCTATTACTTCTAATTCATCTGGTGCGCCAAACAGCAATTTTTGTGGTGGTCCACCTGAAGCCTTAAATGCAGGTCATTTAAACATTTCAGCTTTTACTACCAACCAACTGGCAAACTTTCAATATCGAATTCATTATAATGATAATGGTTCTTGGGGTTGGGGATTTTGTCTTACCTCACCAACCATTTATTCTCAAATGCCTCCTGCTTGTCCTAATATAACTAATCTTAGTGTAAGCAACGTTTCTTATGATTCTGCAGATATTTTTTGGCAAGCTGGTGATGTAGAATCATCTTGGGAAATAGTCATTCAATTGGTGGGAACCGGAGTGCCAACGGGATCAGGAGAAAGCACAACTTTTAATAATCCTTATGAGGCTAGTAGCCTATTAGACAATACAACTTATGAAGTTTATGTTAGAGGAAATTGTGGAGGTGGAGATTATAGCAATTGGATAGGTCCTGTTAACTTTACTACACCTGTATTATCTAGAGTTAACTTTACTCAAGATCCAATAGATGTTGCCTCTGGTTACGATTTAACTGTTGTAGACATGAACAATGACTTCTTAGACGATATCGTTTCTGTATCAAATACTAATGTAAATATTCATTACCAATTAAGTACTGGAGGTTTTAATGAAGCTAATTTACCGACACCTGAAGCTGACTTTATGCCTGGGTGGAGTATGGCAGCAGCAGACTTTGATGCTAATGGATATACAGACCTAGTTTATGGAAACACTTTTGGAGTTACTTTTATGAAGGCAAATGATACAGGTACTGCTTTTACTGAAATCTCTGGTCCTGAAGACGTATTTTCTCAACGCACAAACTTTGTTGACATCAATAACGATGGGCATCTCGACGCTTTTGTTTGTCATGATGTTGCTCCTAACGTTTTCTATATTAACGATGGAAATGGTAACCTAACATTTAACCAAGGTGGATTAGGCGATTATTCATCTGGTGGTAATTATGGCTCTATCTGGATTGATTATGATAACGATAGAGATATTGATATGTTTATTGCAAAATGCGGAGGAGAAGTTGCGAGAAGAACCAATCAAATGTTAACCAATAATGGAGATGGTACTTTTATTGAAAACGCTACTGCCTTAGGACTTGACGACCCAATGCAAACATGGTCTTCAACTTGGGGAGATTATGATAACGATGGAGACATGGATGTGTTTGTTGGTGCAAGTTCAGGAAGTCACAAATTAATGAGAAATAATGGTAATGGTACTTTTACTGATGTAACTTCTGGAGCAGGTGTAAGTACTGCTCCTACTGGTCATGAAAACGTAAGCTATGATTTTGACAATGATGGTTTTTTAGACATTGCTTGTAATGGTACAATTATGTATGGAAAAGGAGACCTCACATTTGAAGATATAGATAATGCGCAATTGAGTTACGCCAATGGATCGTTTGGAGACCTAAACAATGATGGCTTCATCGATGCTTACTACAACGAAACCATATACTGGAACAATACAACGCCAAATAACTGGATAACAATTAATACTGTAGGTACAGTTAGCAATATTCATGGTATTGGAGCAAGAGTTGAAATTCATACAGATTCAGGTACTCAAATAAGAGATGTAAGAAGTGGAGAGGGTTTTAAATACATGAGTACACTTAACACTCACTTTGGCTTAGGTTCTCAAACAAGTATTAATAATATTACTATTTATTGGCCTTCTGGCATTATAGATATTGTTGAAAACCCAACAATAAATACTAGTGTGGTGGTGGTTGAAGGAGAAACTCTTGGGTTGGACGATACGCTAACAGACAACTTAATTATCTACCCTAACCCTACAAAAGACTTTTTGAATATTTCTCTTCCTGCTGATAACCTTGAAAGTGCTATTTACACTATTTTCGATATCTCAGGTAAACGTGTTAGCAATGCTAAATTAGACACTTCAACCTTAGATGTATCCTACTTAAGTGCAGGAAATTATGTTTTAAGAATCATTTCTGAAAATTCAATTAAAACTCAAAAATTTATAAAACAGTAATATACTTTTTATATAAAATTTCTAAAATCGCTCAAGTGACTGAGCGATTTTTTTATGGTACTTTTGCAGCATGCTAAGCGTAAAGAACATTTCATTTAAATACAGTAAAGATTTTATACTTAAAGATATTGACTTCACAGTTAAAAAAGGAGACCATATCTCAATTATTGGCGAAAGTGGTTCAGGTAAATCAACACTGTTAAAGCTTATTTACGGAGAGTTAGATTGCACTAAAGGACAACTGTTTTGGAATACGACCGAAATTTTAGGCCCTAAGTATAATCTTGTTGTTGGCTATCCCTTTATGAAATATGTATCGCAAGAATTCGATTTAATGCCTTTTACTTCTGTTGAAGAAAATATAGGCGCATTCCTATCTAATTTTTTTCCTGAAGAGAAAAAAGAACGCGTTAATGAACTTCTTGAAGTAGTTGAGTTAAATGCCTTTGCCAAAACTAAAGTAAAACTACTTAGTGGAGGTCAAAAACAACGTGTAGCATTAGCTAGAGCTATTGCAAAACAACCTGAAATATTGTTGCTAGATGAACCTTTTAGTCATATTGATAACTTTAAAAAACAAAGTCTAAGACGAAATCTTTTTAACTATTTAAAAGTAAAAAACATTGCTTGCGTTGTTGCCACACATGATAAAGAAGACGTCTTAGGATATGCTGATCGAATTTTAGTCTTAAACGATTCAAAAATTGTTGCAAACAACACACCTGAAGCTCTTTTTAAAAATCCTAAAGAACCTTTAATTGCTTCTTTTTTTGGAGAGTTTAATACTATTGGTGGTCAAATTATCTACGCACATCAATTAAAAGTGGTTGAAAATTCTAAGCTGAATGTTACTGTAAAACAGTCTTACTTTAAGGGAACACATGTTTTAATAGAAGCCATATACAATGGAAGTTCGGTGTTTTTTAACCACCACACTAAACTAGAAAAAGGAGCAAACGTGTGTTTAGAAGTTGTTACTCAACCTTAGTAATTTTAAAGGTTTTATCTCTAAAAACAACCTCATCTCCTATCGTTTTTCCTATTAGTTTTTGACCTATTGGTGTTTGTGGAGAAATTGCAAAAAACGCTATTCCGTTAATACGTATTTGACCAGTACTTATTGCTATAAAATAATTTAAATCGCTAGTGTAAACAACACTTCCTAAGGTAATTTTTAAAGTTGTACTTAAAGGATTTACTTTAAAAAGAACCTCTTTTAAAGCTTCAGCTTCTCTAAGTTGTTCACCTGCTTTTTCTCGCTCTAACTGAATCATAGCGCGACCTGTTTCGTGCTTATCTCCTGCACTACTTTTGATTTCAGAAAGTAATGATTGTTGAATTTCTTCTATGTTACGCTTGATAGCTTCAATTCTGCTTTTAACAAAATTTAAACACTGACTGTATAGTTCTTGCTTGATATTCACTTAAATTAACTCTGATAATTCTTTACCTATACTACTACCTATTGCAACTCCCATACCTCCTAAACGCACACCACAAAATACATTATTGGACACTTGTTTAACAATAGCTTTCTTTTGATTACCAACTCCCATAATACCACTCCATCTATGTTCAATTTCAAAAGGTGTATGAGGTAAAATGGTGGTTTTTAATAACAGCTCTAGTTGGTCTTGAATTAATTTGGTTTGATTAAATTCTGTTGTTTCTTCGCCTTTAAAATCAAGGTGTCGACCTCCTCCAAAAAGGATTCTATTATCAATATTTCTAAAATAATAATAGCCTTTATCTAAATGAAACGTTCCTTTTATGGGTAAGTTTTCAATAGGTTTAGTAATTAAAACCTGAGCTCTTGCAGGTTTTACATCTTCATCTAATAATTGAGACGCAAAACCATTTGTGGCTATTATTAGTTTTTTGGTTTTAAACTCAAATGCATTAGTTTTTAGATGAACTAAAGCTGTAGTTTCTTCAAATGCTTCTAGTGTAAGGCTATTAAGTATTTTAATGCCTTTAAGCAATACTTTTTCTAGTAAAGCTTGCATCATTAAACCTGTGTCTATTTGACCTTCAAACGGATTAAAAACGTACTTGTCTTTGATGTTTTTGAACTTAAAGTCATTACCTCTTAAACCAAATACATCAGCCTTAAAAATAGGATTTAACAAGCTGTTTACTGATTCTCGCTTGGACAAACAATCTTCATATAATTCATGGTCTGTTTCAGAGAAAAGCTCATAACCACCCAATTGCTGATAATCTATCGCTTTATCAGACAAGTTTTCTCGCAATAACCGTAATCCTTCAATACGTTTTTTTACAAGGTTTACAACCTCTTCTTCTGTATGTGTGTTTAAATCATCTAGAATTTCGCTTAAGCTACCAAAACAAGCAAATCCTGCATTTTTAGTGCTTGCGCCTTGAGGTAAAATCCCTTTTTCTAAAATTAAAATTTTAGCTTTAGGGTATTTATTTTTTAAGTGTAGCGCACAGTTTAAACCAACAATACCACTACCAACAATAGTAAAATCGATAGTGCTTAACCATGTTTTTATTTCCCAGTAACTAAAATTCAAAAAAGTGAAATGTTTATTACCGTAAATGTACTTATTTTTTAGTAGTATTTTTGACTTGTGTTAAGGATAGAAACGGCATCCTTTTTTTGAGGAACGAAGAAAAAAGATATAGTGAATAGCCTGACTTTTGCCCATGAAATGGCAAAAGGAACACCATAAAAAAACTCCGAATTTTCATTCGGAGTTCTATTGTTTATTCTTCAGTTGGTTTTTCCATTACAAAATCTTCCATAAACTTAGTGGTATAGTTTCCTGCTAAATAATCAGGATGTTCCATAAGTTGTCTGTGGAAAGGTATTGTAGTTTTAATACCTTCAATAACAAACTCGTCTAGAGCGCGTTTCATTTTATTTATGGCTTCTTCTCTTGTTTGAGCTGTAGTAATCAATTTAGCGATCATAGAATCGTAGTTTGGCGGAATACTATAACCAGCATAAACATGAGTATCTAAACGCACACCATGACCTCCTGGAGCGTGTAATGTAGTTATTCTACCTGGAGATGGTCTAAAGTCGTTAAATGGATCTTCAGCATTAATTCTACATTCAATTGAGTGTAGATTTGGCGTGTAGTTTTTACCAGAAATTGGCACACCTGCTGCTACTAAAATTTGTTCGCGTATTAAATCGAAATCAATAACCTGCTCAGTAATTGGATGCTCAACTTGAATACGAGTATTCATTTCCATGAAATAGAAGTTTCTGTGTTTATCTACAAGAAACTCTACTGTTCCTGCGCCTTCGTATTTTATGAATTCTGCTGCTTTTACAGCTGCTTCACCCATTTTTTTACGAAGTGCATCAGTCATAAAAGGCGATGGTACTTCTTCGGTTAATTTTTGATGACGACGTTGTACCGAGCAATCTCTTTCAGATAAATGACATGCTTTTCCACGAGAGTCACCAACAACTTGAATTTCGATATGTCTTGGCTCTTCAATAAGCTTTTCCATATACATATCGTCATTTCCAAAGGCTGCTTTACTTTCTTGCCTAGCCGATTCCCATGCTGCTTTAAGGTTTTCTGGTTTCCAAACAGCACGCATTCCTTTTCCTCCACCACCAGCAGTTGCTTTAAGCATTACTGGGTAACCTACTTCTTTTGCAAGTTTTTCACATTCTTCAAAATCGGCAATAATACCTTCACTACCTGGTACACATGGTACTCCTGCAGCTTTCATTGTAGCTTTAGCTGTTGCTTTATCTCCCATTTTAGAGATCATTTCAGCTGAGGCTCCAATAAATTTTATATTATGCTCTTCACAGATTTTAGAAAACTTAGCATTCTCAGATAAGAATCCGTATCCAGGATGAATTGCATCAGCGTTAGTAATTTCGGCTGCGGCAATTATATTAGACATTTTTAGGTAAGACTCTGTACTTGGTGCAGGACCAATACAAACGGCTTCGTCAGCAAACTTTACATGTAAACTATCAGCATCTGCTGTAGAGTAAACAGCTACCGTTTTAATGCCCATTTCTTTACAGGTTCTAATAACACGAAGTGCTATTTCTCCTCTATTGGCTATCAGTATTTTTTTAAACATAACTAGATGAGTTTAAAAGTTTATGATTTATGTGTTTAGAGTTCTAGCTAAAATAGTTTTGAACTTTTAACTGTAAACTTTAAACTTCGAATTATGATGGATCTACTAAAAATAATGGTTGATCGAACTCAACTGGTGATGCATCGTCCACTAATACTTTTACGATTTTTCCTGAAATTTCAGATTCAATTTCATTGAATAATTTCATCGCTTCAATAACACACAATACGTCACCTTCTTTAATAGTGCTTCCTACCTCAACAAAAACAGGCTTGTCTGGTGAAGGCTTGCGGTAAAATGTTCCAATTATTGGAGACTTTATAGTTACATATTTTGAATCTTCATTTGAAGCTGCTGGTGCAACAGGAGTTGATGCTACAACTTCAGCTGCAGCAACTGCTGCTGGTTGAGCAACTGGTGTTTGAGCCATTGGAATTTGTTGTACAATGGTTGTTGCTTCTCCTTTATCGTCACTTCCTGTTTTAATGGTGATTTTTATATCGTCCATTTCTAATTTAACCTCGCTTGCTCCAGACTTGGCAACAAATTTGATTAAGTTTTGAATTTCCTTTATATCCATAATAAATTAGATTAGTTAATTAAATTGGTTTTATTAGTTAGGAATTATATGCCCATTTTAAATATATTGATCCCCAAGTGAATCCACCTCCAAAAGCAGCAAAAATTAAATTGTCTCCTTTTTTTAGTTTGTCTTCGAAATCACTTAATAGTAATGGTAATGTTGCAGATGTTGTATTACCATATCTATGAATGTTTTTAAGTACTTTAGAATCTTCTAAATTCATTCTACTTGCTGTAGCGTCTATGATTCGCATATTAGCTTGATGTGGCACTAACCAAGACACATCATCATGTGTTAGGTTGTTTCTTTGCATTATTTTTTCGCAAACATCAGCCATATTAGATACAGCAAACTTAAACACTGTTCTACCATCTTGGTGTACAAAATGTTGTTTGTTTTTTACAGTCTCTTCATTTGGAGGTAATATTGAACCTCCTGCTTCTATTTTAAGAAACTCTCTTCCTGAGCCATCACTTCTTAAGTATTCATCTTGAAAACCTAAGCCTTCGGTATTAGGTTCTAAAAGCACAGCTCCTGCTCCATCACCAAAAATAATACATGTAGCTCTATCAGTATAGTCTATAATTGAAGACATTTTATCTGCTCCTATAAGTAGCACTTTTTTATATCTTCCTGATTCTATATAGCTAGATGCTGTTGACAAACCGTAAAGAAAACTTGAGCATGCAGCCTGCAAATCGTATGCAAAGGCATTGGTAGCTCCTATTTTAGTGGCTGTATAAACTGCTGTAGATGCTACAGGCATATCTGGTGTAGCTGTAGCAACAATTACCAAATCGATTTCTTTAGGATCGATTTGCTTTTTTTCTATTAAGTTTTCTGCTGCTTTAACTGCAAGGTAAGAAGTGCCTTCGCCTTCTTTTTTAAGTATTCTGCGTTCTTTTATACCTGTTCTGGTTGTTATCCATTCATCATTTGTATCTACCATAGTCTCTAAGACTTTATTTGATAGTACAAACTCAGGCACAAAAGCTCCTACAGCTGTTATTGCTGCTGTGATTTTACTCATTGCTTATTAATTAGTTATCTCAAAAAAGGTGGTAAAAGTGTCAAAAACAAGTAACTTTTGTATAAAATCACCACTTTTTTGGTCAAATATTATGCAAATTAAGTTGTTTTTAAGACTTTCAAAAATTAATCATAAAAAAAACGCTCTGTTTAGAGCGTTTTATTGTATGCGCGCATAATAGTTATGCTAAATTTTCTTCTTTTTCAGAATTATCTATAAGTACTTGACCTCTGTAATACAATTTACCTTCGTGCCAGTGAGCTCTATGGTAAAGATGAGCTTCTCCTGTTGTAGGGCATGTTGCAATATGAGGCACTGATGCCTTATAATGTGTTCTCCTTTTATCTCTTCTAGTTTTAGAAATCTTTCTCTTAGGATGTGCCATTTTCTATATTATTTATCCGTTAATAGTTTTTTTAATGTATTCCAACGAGGATCAATTTCCTCTGATTGGGTTTTATTTTCTTCAGCTTTAGGGCTTAATTCTTCTAACTTTTTAAGCATTTCTGACTCTAGTGTACCATCTTCAACTCCTGGGTGAACCCTTTTTGCTGGAACTGATAATACTATTAGTTCATAGATGTATTGTGAAACATTGATTTCGTATTCGCCATGAGGAATAATAAGCACATCTAAATGCTCGTCATTATACTCTTCGCCAAACTTTACAACTAAATCAAAAGTACCTTTTACCTTTTGGTTATAAGGCTCATTTGACACATCACAATTAACGTTAACGTCTCCTTTTATTTTAAAATGTAATTCTAAAAAGGTTGTTTTTTTTTCAAAAAGCAATTCTGCTTTTACGTTAACATCATTAAACTCATCATACTCAAAATGCTCAAAGAACTTTTTATCAATTTGATAATCAAAATGATGTTTCCCTAGCTTTAATCCTACAAAAGGGATTGTGTACTCTTTTAACAACTTCATATCCACATTCATTTTGAGCCTGCAAATATATAAATTTTTTATTAAGTAGCCGATGTTATAAACAATTTTTGTTTATATCTTTTTTGGCGCTTTTTTTAATGGGTTTTTTGAAAGCTCGTTATATTCAGTTCTATTCTTAAATATTTTTAATGCTGTAAAGATGGCTTCTTTAAAAGAACTTTCGTCTGCAATACCTTTTCCTGCTATTTCATAAGCTGTTCCATGATCTGGCGATGTCCTTATTTTAGCTAAGCCAGCAGTAAAGTTTACACCATTTCCAAAGGCAATAGTTTTAAAAGGAATTAATCCTTGATCATGATAGGAAGCTACCACAGCATCAAACCCTTTATAGTTGCCTGAACCAAAAAAGCTATCGGCTGAATAAGGCCCAAAAACCAATTTTCCTGATGCTTTAATTTTTTGTAGTGTTGGTCCAAGCACTTTATCATCTTCATTTCCAATAACGCCATTGTCTCCTGCATGAGGGTTTATTGCTAAAACTGCAATTTTGGGCCTATTAATTCTGAAGTCTTTTTTAAGTGAGGTATAAACCGTATGTATTTTGTCTTCGATAAGTTGTGGCGTAATATGATTTGGCACATCTTTTACAGGAACATGATCTGTAAGCAAGCCTACTTTTAACGAATCGGTTACCATAAACATGAGGCTTTTGCCACCTATAACTTTAGCTAGATAATCTGTGTGTCCTGGAAATTTGAACTTATCAGATTGTATATTATGTTTATTAATAGGTGCTGTAACCAAAACGTTTATTTTATCACTTTTAAGTGCAGATGCAGCAGCCTCTAAAGACCTTATAGCAAATTGTCCAATTTTTGGGTCTTCCTTACCAAACTCAATATTGACATTATCTTTCCATGTATTAAAGACATTTACTTTACCTTCAACTATTTGGTCTAAATTATTTATACCATGAAAGTTTATACTACTATTGAAATGTTTTTTAAAAAAGGACATCACTTTTACTGAAGCAAAAACAACTGGCGTACAAAAATCAAGCATTCGAGAGTCTTCAAATGCTTTTAATGTGATTTCTGGTCCAATACCGTTTAAGTCTCCTATAGAAATTCCTACTGTAATTTTTTCTTCTTTTTTCATTAAAATACTTTCTTAGTGTGTATTTTTACAGTTACAAATTTAACCATTTATTCGACATTATGTTTACAGGAATTATTGAAGAAATAGGTACCGTTACCAAGTTAAGCCATGAAGATGAAAACCTAGTTCTTACAGTAAAAAGTAATATTTCATCTGAACTTAAAATAGACCAAAGTGTATCTCATAACGGAATATGCTTAACCGTAACAAGCATTGATAATAATGAACATACTGTTGTTGCTATAAGAGAAACATTAGCAAAAACTAATCTTGGTGGTTTAAAATTAAACGAAGGTGTTAACCTTGAAAGAGCAATGAAACTTGGTGATAGACTAGATGGTCATATTGTTCAGGGTCATGTTGACCAAACAGCAGTTTGTACTTTTAAAGAATCGCAAAACGGAAGTTGGTTATTTTCTTTTAAGTATGACGATTCACTTAACAACATTACAATAGAAAAAGGTTCTATTACTGTTAATGGCGTTAGTTTAACTGTTGTAAACTCTAAAAAAAATGAATTTAGTGTTGCAATTATTCCTTACACTTATGAACATACAACTTTCAAACAAATAGAGGTTGGTGATACAGTAAACTTAGAGTTTGATGTTTTAGGCAAATATATAACTAGGCTTCACGAGTTAAAGCAAGAGTAATTACTTTATTTTCTTTTTTATTCCATAAAATAAACCTATAGCTACCAGAAAAGCAATACCACCATCAATAGGAAGTCCTGGTGGAGGTGGAGGGATTGGAGGAGGAGGTGTTCCATCTACTTGAGCGTTGCATACAAAACTTATTAATACAAATAAGATTGAGGCTAAAATTTTCCTGTTTTGTATTCCCATTTTTTACTTTTAATGTATAAAAAGTAAGTTATTAACCCTTATTTTAAAAGTAATGATTTATAAAACTATAGTGTCAACAAAATTTTTAATCGCTTCTAAATAAAAGTATTCAAACTTGAACACATATACTGTTATTATTAACAGCATATTTTAATTTAAGTTGTAAATGTATAAAAAAAAGCGAGTTAACAAAATAAAATCCCAACAAACATTCTTTAAAATGCAAAAATCATCGACGAAATGCATCGCCAAAAGATATATTTTTCACTTACTTTAATAGCTCTCAAATATAATATAATTAACTTATTTTAAAACAAAATCTAAGTTTAAAACTTCATTAACTTATTGTTATTTGGAGCTTTATCAATAATTTTTAATGTATACGTATTTTTTATAAAAGCAGTTTTATTATTTGCAATCTTAACAGAAAACAATATTTCTTGTAAGAAAAAGGCTTCAATTTTCCACAAACTACATTTTTCACATGACAACATGTGTTTTTAAACTTAATTTAAAGACTTTTTTAAATATCATTTTATTAGAAACTACTACTAAAAATTCTCATTCTTGATATTTTAATCTAAATTTCACGATAATTAAATTTAATACAAATCAGTACATGATAAATTTAAGCACAATAGATTACGTTTTTATTTTTGGGTTTTTCGCAATTACCTTGGGTATTGGCTTTATGGTATCAAAAAAATCAGGTCAAAATCCAGCTGAATATTTTCTTTCGGGTCGTACTATGCCTTGGTGGTTACTTGGCGTTTCAATGGTAGCGACTACATTTTCAACAGATACTCCCAACCTTGTTACTGATATTGTTAGAACTAATGGCGTGTCTGGAAACTGGGTTTGGTGGGCATTTTTAATTACTGGCTTACTAACTGTTTTTGTGTATGCTAAATTATGGCGAAAATCAGGAGTATCAACAGATATTGAGTTTTACGAATTTAGATATGGTGGCAAACCTGCAAGGTTTTTACGTTCTTTTAGAGCTGTTTATCTTGGTGTTATTTTTAATATTCTTGCCATGGCAGCGGTTACATTGGCTGCCATAAAAATAGGGCAAGTTATGCTTGGGCTTACTGCGTTACAAACTGTAGGGATTGCTGGTGCTGTAACAGTTATTTTTAGTGCTGTTGGCGGATTTAAAGGAGTAGTTTACACCGACTTTATCTTGTTTTTTGTAGCAATGTGTGGCGGAATTGGTGCCGCGTACTACTGTGTAAACTTGCCTGAAATAGGTGGTTTAAGCGCACTTATTGAGAACGAAACTGTAGCCTCTAAACTAAATATTTTACCTGATTTCAATAATAAAGAAGCGCTTATTACGCTTTTAATTATTCCAATAGCTGTACAATGGTGGAGCGCTTGGTATCCTGGAGCTGAACCTGGTGGTGGTGGTTATATTGCGCAACGAATGTTGGCTGCCAAAAACGAAAACCATGCTATTGGTGCAACGTTTTTCTTTAACATACTTCATTATGCATTACGTCCTTGGCCTTGGATAATTGTAGCGCTTTGCTCAATAGTTATTTATCCTGATTTAATAAGCCTTAAAGATGCCTTTCCAAATATTACTGATGATAAATTAGGTCATGATATTGCATATTCTGCAATGTTAACCAAATTACCTAGTGGACTTTTAGGCGTTGTACTTACCTCGTTAATTGCAGCTTATATGTCAACTATTTCTACGCATCTTAATTGGGGTTCATCTTATATCGTTAATGATTTTTATGTGCAACGTGTTAACAAAAATGCTTCTCAAAAAGAATTGGTAAATGTTGGAAGAATATCAACAGTTATTCTAATGGCTGTTTCTGCTATACTTGCTTTGTTGCTTAACAACGCACTTCAGTTATTCAATATTATACTAATGTTTGGTGCTGGCACAGGATTAATCTTTATACTGCGTTGGTTTTGGTGGCGCATTAATGCGTGGAGTGAAATTTCGGCAATGTTTGTTTCTGGGATTATTTCTTTGTTGCTGAATTCAAAATCAATTGCACTATCTGCTTGGTTATTTGGCAATGAAAATACTATTGGCTTAATGCCTAGTTGGATGACTTATCCTTTTATTGTTATAGTAACAACAGGAGTTTGGTTGCTAGTTACTTTTTTAACTAAGCCTGAAAAAGACGACACTCTGTTTTCATTTTACAAAAAAATACAACCTGGTGGACCAGGTTGGAAACACACTGTCAAAAAAGCACAAGACCAAGGTGTTGACCTCAACCTTAACAAACAAGAATGGAATGTGCCTTCAGGAGTTTTAGCAACAATTGTTGGATGTGTTACAATATATAGCGTGTTGTTTGCAACAGGTTATTGGATTTATGGACAATACACAAAAGCTACTATTTTAACTTTTGTTGCGCTTGTATCTGCTTTTGCCTTAAAACATCTTTGGAAGAAGATAAAGGCTGTGGTTTTTTAACTATTCTAGGTTAATGCCAAAAGCTTTAAAAGCTAATAACTGTCCTGGGGTTTCAATAGATTTTAACTCTAAGCTACCTTCAAATTTTGTGTCATTATCAATTAAGACTTCATAATCAACTGTAGGTTCGTTGTCTTTTTCTGTAATATTAATTTTTAAAGTAGGCCAACTTAAATCATTTTCAACCCATTCAATATTGCTGTCTTTAAGTTCCTCAACTATAGCCTCCTGTTCTGGTGTTAAACTTGTATTGACTATCTTTAAATTAAACTTCATTTCAAGCTCCGAATAAGGCACTAACTGAGGAAAATTCATATAAAACGCTAACAAATGTTCATTCGCCAAGGCTGCATTATCCTTTTCAAGATAGGCTTTACTTAATGCTTCATGTACTCTAGCTACCAGTAGCTTTTCATTAGTAGCATTAAGATGCTCGTCTTTTAAAACGCCTTCAAGTTTTTCAATCGCTAAGTCATATTCTCCATCTTCTAAATGAAATTGTCCTATAAAATAATTGAAGTATTTGTGCACGTTTTCACGCTCGTCTTCTTGTAATTTTTTCTCAAATATATTGATGAAGTACTTAGGATTAAAATACTTTATGAGCTCCCAAATCTCATCAAAAAACAAGTTGTTTTCAGAAGCAAATAAATTGTAATACCCTATAAATCGTTCAGGATCTGCAGATAATTCACTTGTTAACAACAAATGCGCATTTTCTTGTTTAAAGTGATGTTTTGAAATCTCGTAGAGCGTTTTAGGTTTATACCAATAACCTTTGTCTCTAAACTTTAGCTCTTTTATAGACTTTTTATGGTACAAATATTTAAATAAAAGCGTGTTACGATTATACGACACTTCTCCCCAAGTACTGTTAACGTGTATTTCTTTAAAGTTTGCTGCTTTATCACGAAATTCTTTAGACTTTTTTAAATCTCCTGAATAATAATAAGCTCTACTTAATGCAATATTATTCCACCCAAAACCAGGAGATGGACCAAGGTATTTAATAGACCTATCAATAATTGTTTTTGCTGCCGATAAATCGTTTTTAAAAATCTTGATAGCAGATTGCATATAGTCAAACTCTTTTACGCTTTTCTCTTCGTAGTTATCGTTTTTACGTGCTTTTTCGTAGCTTTCTTCTGCTTCGTCATACTTGGCTTGTATAAACTGAAGATTACCATAGTTGTTATACGACAACCTATCGTACCTTTCTAATTGTTTACTAAAATATTCGGCAGAATCTGTTTTAAGTTGATGGGAGTAAATAATGTTTTTATAGTGATAGTAACTCAACAACGCTCCATTTCCATAATCTGGCCAATAGGTATTTATAAACCATTGGTTGTTTTTGTCACTGTCTTTAATAGAATCGGCATATTTAGAGGCTAGTTGAAGATTTTCTTCAATTGTAGATTTTAAAAACGGATACTTTTCTGGACTGTACATCCTGTTACGCAAGTAAATCCATGAAATATTGCTATACGGATTAATACCGAAATTGAATACAAAGTCGCGTTTTTGAAGTCGTTTAACCGCCTTAATCGCTTCACCAGGTTTATCTATATATTCATAACTTTTTGACAAGTAATAAATGAGAATAGCATACTTTCTTTGGTATTGATAACGATCAATATATGTTCTAATATCGGTAGTTCGTCTTAGTTCTCTATAAAAATCTTTTTCAAGCAGCTCAACAGCTTTTACAAGCGACTTTATTGCCGACTCATATCCTCTTTTATCCGAAGCTCTGTCGTACCTATAGTTTGCTTCAAAAAAATGACCAACATAGTACGTACTATCTAACTGAATCATTTTTTGTGAAAGCTCATAGGCTTTACGACCACTATAACTTCCTCTAAACTCTCGTTCCAATCGGTCAATTTCAATGCGTTGCGCAAAGAGCGTCATTAGCCCCAAAAAGAAGCAAATAAAAGTTAAGCGTATTTTAGTGCTTGTACTATTCACAAATTACTTTTTTAAATTAAGTCTTGACAAACGCGAAATTTCAGTTTTTACTATACTGTCAATAGCGCTACCTTCAGCACTAAGGTTTTTAAATAATAATCTATGCTGAAGTACTGGTTTTACCAAAGCTGCCAAATCATCTTCAATTACATAGTTTCGTTTATGAATTACAGCATAAGCTCTTAAACATTTTAAAAGAATAATTCCAGATCTAACTGATGCGCCTAAAATAATTCCTGAATGTTCTCTCGTACCTCTAACAATGTTATTTATGCTCTTAATAATTTCGTCGTCAACATGAACTTCTTCAGCTTTACTGCGAAGTGCTAAAATATCTTTCATGTTCAACACTGCTTCAACAGTATCTTGCGATCGCTGTATTTCTAATTGCTTTTTATAGATTTTTAACTCTATGTCTTCGCTTACGTACCCAAAACTAATCTTCATAAAAAAACGGTCCAATTGCGCATTTGGTAAAGGATAGGTTCCTTCCATTTCAATTGGGTTTTGTGTAGCTATTACAAAAAATAGGTCTTCGAGCTTATAAGTTTGATCTCCAATAGAAATTTGATTTTCTGCCATACACTCTAATAAAGCCGACTGTACTTTTGGTGATGCTCGGTTAATTTCGTCTGCTAATAAAATATTACAGAATAAAGGTCCTTTTTTGAAAATGAAGTCTTTGTTACTTTCATCGTATAAATGCGACCCAATCAAGTCCATTGGTAACAAATCTGGAGTAAACTGAATACGTTTAAAATCGGAATGTGCTTGCTCACCAGACAACGAATGTGCCAAGGTTTTTGCCATAACCGTTTTACCAGAACCTGGATTATCTTCTAACAAAATATGCCCTTTAGCAATAAGACAAGTGATAATTTGAATAATCTGCTCTCTATGTCCTTTTACAACCTTTCCAATGTTTTCAATTAATACATCTATATTTTTTCCAGAAGTATCTTCAGCAATGGTTTGTATGTGGTTTGGGCTTGTATGTTCTAGGTCTTGACTCATAATAATACACTATTTTTTTAGATTAAGATTCAGCATGTAGTGAATCCATTTATTTGGTTTAATAAAATTGAAAAAGCGCTGCGACTTACTATATTTTGAAAACACTTTTTGATTAAAATCAGAATGAAACTCTTTAATTAAATCAACCTCAGCATTAGTAAGTTGGTCTTCGCTATATTTTAGTTTTTGATAGGTTTTAACAAAATCCTCAAAGTGAGTTCCAAACTTAGGGTCAACGACATCTCGTGCATAAACCATAGGTGTTTGGTGGTCTCTTGGAATACCCATTTGATTAAGTATAAAGTGGGCGTTTTTATAATTGACTTCTGATAGCATTGTAATAGAACTGTGATTTTTAGCTTTTTTAGACAACCACAAATAATAACATATTGGCAGCAACATTAACACCAATAATATTAACAGAATTGTAGCAAGCACATAAATTGACCAATCTGTTATGGTTTTCATTGCACTATCTTCCTCTTCTTTAGTAGCGTCGTCTAGCTTTTCCTCTTCAATTTTAGGAACATGAACTTCCATAATTGTAATTGGGTCTGGAAAAAGTTTCATGTAATTTTCAATAGTCTCGCTATTGTATTTTTTCCGAATTCGTCCTAATTTATAATCAAAAGACACCATTACAGCTGTGTCACCAAGTTTTACATTTTTTAAAGCAATTGGTTGTTCGCCTGCAAACACTTTGGCTTGGTTAACGTCAAACGACATGTCTAAAAGATTGGTACTGTCTAGAGCAATACCATTATCGTTGATAATCATTTTATCAACGCGAACTTGCATTGTTTTACTTAGGGTATCTACTTCGGTAATTACTCCTTTACCAACATAAGTTTCTTTTGTTGGAGGCGTTGGAGGTGTACCATCAGGTTGTGGTGATTGTTCAGCATCTGTATTACTTACTGTCATGTCAAAATCTAGCCAACCGTATTCTGGTATATAAACTTGCGTCCAAGCATGACCTTGATCTCCATAAAACCAATACCAACCTGGAGTTTTGTGACTTCTATCAACCGTCATAAATCCAACAGCTACACGTGTTGGTATTCCTAAAGATCGTAACATAAACAATGATGACGTTGCAAAATAAGTACAGTAACCTCTATGTGTGTTGAACATAAATTCATCTAACATACTTGCGTTAGGAATGTTTGGGTCTGTTAGTTTTCCTGGTGTTAAAGTGTAGACGTATAAAGGATCTCCTTTTTCATCTTTTGATAAGAAATAATTGCGAATGCTTAATATTTTATCAATAGTTGTATTGTCTCCTTTGGTAAGACTATCTGCCAAATGACCTATTTTATTATAGAGCTCGCCTTCAGGAACTTCGGTATAATAGTCCATAAACCGTTCGTTTTCGCCTTCATAACTTTTAGCGCGTCTTAAGGTGCGATAACGGTTTTCTTGATAATTAATAATTGACTCGTCTTGGGTATTGTAAACAAAATAAGCACTATTGAGTTCTGATACTTCAGAAAACACATTGTAAGCAAACTTATAGTCTTTTTTAAACTCTTCTTCAATTGAAATTGGTTGACATGCATAAGCTGTACTTGGAGCCACAAAAACCTCAGGACTAAGACCAGCAATATAAATGGTACTTTTTACCTCTTTGGTAGCGCGTTCCATTTTGTCATAAACCAATACAGAGTCGTTTACTTGAGTGAAATATTGAGGGATTTTTGTTGGGTTTGGTAAAAATAAATCGCGAACAATACTGTCTGGATCAACTTCAAATTGCTCTAAAGTTGGATTGTACTGATTTAAATGATACAGCGTAATGTACTGCGGATTTGGTGTTGTAGGATTGATAAAGTTATCAATATTGGCACAAAACAACAGTTCTTCTGAAACGTTTAATCGATCTCTAAGTCCTAAATAATCATCTAAATTAAATCTGGTATTAGAGTTACTTTTATCAGAATCTTTTTTGTCTTTGTTCTCATTTTCTCCATCAGAATCTTCTTCATCGCTTTCATCACTTTGACCTTGTGTAATCTCGTTTTGAATATGGTCAATCTTTGAGTCTAACAACTGTATTGTTGACCAAAACAAAAACAACGCTATTAACGAAAACAACAAAATTCTTCCAACTACCATAACGTAATTGGTTTTTTCTTGCTTTTGAATAGTTTTAAGCAATTCTTTTACAAACAGTACGTAAAACAAGTAGAGTACCGTTGGTGCAACAAGCCATATCATTTCATTTACGTTAGACATTTCCATATCTGAAATGAGAATGACTGACAGTGTTGTTAATAGTATTGAAAACACTATTAAATAATACCTCCAACGTGATATTGCAAAGCCCGAAAACCATCCAAACACAAAAATGCTGGTGTTTATTTTAAACCGATTTGCCACATAATAAGCATCAAACTCATTAAAGGACGATGCACTAATAGAGCTGTAAAGAATATTAATAATGAGCAGTAGTAAGCCAAAAATAATTAGAAATCGAATTTTGGTTTTATGTAATAAATATGCTGTGATAATTCCTGCTGAAAACACACCAATTAATACATGCTTGTTGACAAAAAGCAATGAGTAATACTCTGACAGAAAATCGAGCAACGGATACATTATAAGTATCGTAGGAAGGATTAAAAACAGTAACCCAAGTGTAAGTTCTTTGTAGTCTATTTTTCTCATATAATCTGTCCTGTAAAATTAGAGTTAGACACTAATTTTTCTATACCTTCTTCGTTCTTTTTTAGTTTTTTTCGGGTTGCCGAAAATATCCAAGCTAGCTTGTTAAGTTCGCTTTTTTGATCTTGTCTTAAAAATAGGTTTTTGAAATTAAACACGTTTTGATGGTCTAAATGTCGCGATGCTTTTACAATAATAATGTTTGAAGTTCCTTTTTCAATTAAGGTAGTAAGCTCTTCTAAGCTAATTAAGGTCGACACACATATTATAGATTCTCCAGAGGCTTTCAGTTCGTTTACCGAAAAGTTGTTTTGCCAACTTGCCGAACTTAGCTGAAACCCAACACGATCATTCTCGTTTACCGATATAAATTCGTTTACAGCTTGGTCAATATTGAATTCTACTTTTCTGTCTTTTTTCTTAATATTTAAACAAATATTGTACACAATATCTTTGTAATAATTAAGCATACTAACCGCATATGCCGAAGTAAGATCTTTAGATAAAACGTTATAAAAACTTGTGTAAAATTTTATGTGCGAAGCATAAGGGTTTATAACCTCAGGCGTTCTAATGACAAGCTCTCTATTTTTAGCAAAAATTTTCCAGACAATTCGGCGAACATCATCTCCAACTTCAAAATCTTTATAGTTGAGATAATCACCTTGTATTTTACGAGACGTTTTTATTTTTTCTTTTTCTTCCTTAGTTTTTGAAGGGTTAATATCATCAACGGAAAGTTCAATTTCAGAAGAATGAAGGTAAAATGCGTTTTTTGATTTTTTATACGTTGTAAAACGAAAAAACTGCAAATAGTCAATAAAACTAATAACAAACCCTTTAACGTGATATTGCTTCCTGTCTGGTAACCAAATTAAAGTAGAACCTTCTTTTGGCAATAGTTTTTCAAACCCTTGAGAAAACTTATTGATAACTACAGTGTCTGAGAGTTTTCCATTTTCAAATTCTATCTTTATTTTGATGTAACCCAACAACGGAAGTATGGCTTTTGGTAAAGAAATTAAAACAGGTACTTGTCCTGCAACTCCTTTTATGTTACCATCTAATCCTATATCAATTTTAGGATTAATAGTTTTCTTATTGATGACAAAATACAGGTAGCAAACCAACGTGTATAAAAAACCTATACCAATTAAAATCAATATAAACGTTCCAATTACCCACGCAAACAGCTTAAGATATAAAGCAATATTGGTGTCCTCGATGAAGAACTCCATTTTAACAAAATAGATTGCTGTTATTAGTACTAAAGCAAAAATTATTGCATTTCTTTTAAAAGGCAGGTAACTAATAATTCTATTAAGGCTAAAATTCAAAGTGAAATTTGTTTGAAATGGACATTTGGTTTACAAAGGCTCAATCTACAAAAAATAGGTAAGTATCTAGCAACTAAAAATATATTTTAATTTAAGTGTTGCTTTGTATAAACGTCTCTTATAATATGGTAATTGTTAAAACCAAAAAACCGCTTCAATGATTTGAAACGGTTTGTTTTGTGGTCCCACCTGGGCTCGAACCAGGGACTTTCTGATTATGAGTCAGATACTCTAACCAACTGAGTTATAGGACCCATTAGCTTAACGCTAATTATTAATCTCTTCTAAAAAAGAGTGTGCAATATTACTACTTATTTTAATACTCTACAAGAATTTTTAATCCTTTATGTCTTGGCACAACTCAATTAAAACACCATTTGTAGATTTAGGATGCAAAAACGCAACCCATTTATTGTCGGCTCCTCGTTTAGGTTCTTCGTTTAAAACGATAAAGCCTTCTGTCTTTAAGCGTTCAATTTCTGACTTTATATCGTCTACCGCAAAAGCTATATGATGAATTCCCTCTCCTTTTTTCTCTATAAATTTTGCAATAGGACTATCGCTGTTGGTCGCTTCAAGCAACTCTATTTTATTAGGTCCTGATTTAAAAAATGAGGTTCTTACGCCTTCGCTTAAAACGTCTTCTATTTTATAATGTGCTTCTCCAAACAAGCTTGAAAACAGTTTGTTGGACTCGTCAAGGTTTTTTACTGCAATACCAATATGCTCTATTTTGTTCATTTTTAAGGTGTTTTGTGCCTAAGGCATAAATTTTGTGTATTCAAAAATAAAATAATCCTTAAATATCAACTATTTTTGCATTATGGAAAGCAACAGACAAAAAAAGATAAGTGGCGTTTTACAAGAAGATTTAGTAGATGTACTTCAAGGTGCAGCAACTAAAGGTGGTCTTAGAGGTGTTATCATTTCAGTAACCAAAGTTTCGGTTACTGTAGATTTATCTATTGCAAAAGTTTACTTAAGCATTTTTCCTAATGATAAAGGCGAGGAACTTTTAAAAGGCATTCGCTCAAACACACCATTAATTAGGCACGAACTAGCACAACGTACCAAAAATCAATTACGAAGAATGCCTAGTTTAGAATTTTTTATTGATGACTCTTTGGAATATATTGACCAAATTGAAAAGTCTCTTAAAGGAAAAGAAAACCCTATTAGCAACCCTGATCTTCTTAATAAAAGAAAAAAGTCATAATTGAATGTTTCTTTATATATAGCTAAACGTTATCTGTTTTCTAAAAGCAGTAACAACGCTATAAATATTATGACTGTTATTGCGGCTTCAGGTATTGTTATAGCCTCAGCTGCATTGTTTATTGTACTTTCTGGTTTTGCGGGTTTAAAAAACTTTAGCCTTGAATTTTCTTCGTTTGTCGATCCTGATTTAAAATTGACTCCTGTTGAAGGAAAATCGTTTGTGTTTTCTGAAAAAGATTCGTTAGCACTTGCTGATATTTTAGATATTAAATACTACTCAAAGACCATTGAAGAACGCGTTATTCTTGAATTTGACGGAAAACGAAAACTCGCAAATATAAAAGGTGTTGATGCTAATTACACGCGTGTAACATCTATTGATACTATGGTTGTAAGTGGTTCTTGGTTAACCGATAGTAACCAAATTGTTTCTGGTTGGGGAATTTCAAATACATTGTCTTTTGGTGTTTTAGATTATGGTAAAAGTCTTACTATTTATGTTCCTAAACCAGGTAAAGGACAAATAAGCTCAGTAAGAGGTGCGTTTAACTCTATAAATGCTGTAAACACAGGCGTGTTTCACATTAATGAAGATTTAGACAATGAGTATGTGTATTCCAATTTAAACACTGCTAAATACCTTATGAATTATAACGATAATCAAATTAGTAGTATTGAGCTTAAACTTACTGAAAATGCTAATGAAGCTAGTGTTAGAGACGCTTTAACTGCTGCTTTTGGAAATCGTTTTCAAATTAAAAACCGAAATGAGCTTAACGATTCTCTCAACAAAATGCTCAATACAGAAAATATGGCTGTGTATCTTATTTTTACTTTAGTAATCATTATAGCCTTATTTAATGTTATTGGTGCATTAATCATGATGATTTTAGACAAAAAAGAATCGTTAAATACTTTATTTAACCTTGGGGTTGATGTATCACAAATTAAAAATGTGTTCTTTCTTCAAGGTAGCTTAATGACTGTTTTAGGAGGTATTCTTGGTTTAGTCATTGGCTTTTTAATTGTGCTGTTTCAATATCTTTTTGAACTTGTCATGCTAACTCCGTCGTTACCTTATCCTGTCGCTATAAAACCTATCAATTTTGTAATAGTGCTAGTTACTATAACCGTTTTAGGAATATTGGCTTCAAAACTTGCGTCTAGCAGAATAAATAAAGCGCTGGTAAATAATTTTTAAGAAGTTAAAAAAGTTACACAAACTGGTAGTCAGCAAACTTATCTAATACTTCATCAAAGGTATCAAATACATCTTTAGGGTCATCGCTAGTTACCATTTTGGTTCTATACTCCTTAAAGTTTGGAATACCTTTAAAATAGTTGGTGTAATGACGTCTAGTTTCAAAAACACCTAACTTCTCCCCTTTCCAGTCGATTGACATTTGCAAATGACGTCTTGCGGCATCTACACGCTCTTCTAAACTAATTGGTGCTAAATGTTCTCCTGTTTTAAAAAAGTGTTTTACTTGCTTAAAAAACCATGGGTTTCCAATAGTAGCTCTACCAATCATACAACCATCTAATCCGTAATCGTCTCTCATTTCCATAGCACGTTCAGGAGAGTTTACATCTCCATTTCCAAATACAGGAATGTGCATTCTTGGATTGTTTTTTACCTGAGCGATCGGTTTCCAATCTGCATTTCCTTTATACATTTGTGCTCTTGTACGTCCATGAATAGAAATGGCTTTACAACCAACATCCTGAAGACGCTCAGCAACTTCAACAATTTTTATAGAGTCGTGATCCCAACCCAATCTGGTTTTTACTGTAACTGGTAAATTCGTGCGTTTAACCATTTCGGCCGTTAAGCTTTCCATAAGGCAAACATCTTTTAAAATACCTGCTCCAGCGCCTTTACTTACTACTTTTTTTACAGGACAACCAAAGTTGATGTCAATAATGTCTGGGTTAGATTTTTCAACAATATCAATAGTTTGAAGCATGCTATCTAAATTGGCGCCAAATATTTGAATACCAACAGGACGTTCTTTTTCATAAATATCGAGTTTCATGACGCTCTTAGCTGCATTACGAATTAACCCTTCGCTAGATACAAACTCTGTATATACCACATCTGCGCCTTGTTCTTTGCATAACGCTCTAAACGGAGGATCGCTTACATCTTCCATTGGTGCTAACAACAATGGAAAATCTGGAAGTTCTATATCACCTATTTTTACCATACTAAAACTCTATTTCTGCTTCTACTTTATCCTCTCCTCTTTTTACAGTCACTTTGGTTTTATCGCCTGAGTTAAAACTTGACAAAGCTCGCATATAACTCATCATATCTGTTACCAAACTATCTCCTAATTGTATAACAATATCACCTTTTTGAAGCCCTGCTTTTTGCGCTGGTTTATCTTCGCTAACACCATCTATTCGCATACCTTCTCCATCAAACAAATAATCAGGAATTACACCTAAGCCAACCTTAAATCGTGGTGTTTCTTCACTTTCATTTTTAGTTTTTCTAAAGGCTAACTTTCCGTTATCATCAAGGTCTGAAATAATATCAAAAATATAGCTTGAAATGGTTTCCATACCTTCAAAATTCAACTTTTCAGTATCGTCACCTGGTTTATGGTAGTCTTCATGCTGACCAGTAAAAAAATGCAGCACAGGAATATCATTATTATAAAAAGAGGTGTGATCGCTTGGACCAACACCAGATTCATTTTCAATGATTTTAAATTTAGAATTGTTTGCTTTTACAACTTGCTTTAAAATAGGAGACGTACCAACACCATAAACCGCAAGCGTACTATCTTGCTTTAGTCTACCAACCATATCCATGTTTAGCATGTAATTGGTTTTTTGTAAATCTATTGTCGGGTTTTTTGTAAAGTAGTTAGATCCTAACAATCCCATTTCTTCGCCAGAAAAAGCCATAAATAGATAGTTGTTTCCTGTATTTGTGCTTTTAAGTTTTCTAGCCAAATCAAGCAACACTGCTACACCACTTGCGTTGTCGTCTGCTCCATTATGAATCTCATTAGTTTCTCCTCTATGCAACGATCCTTCTGCACCATACCCTAAATGGTCATAGTGTGCTCCAATAATGATAGTATTTTCTGCTTTATTATCTAAAAACCCAATAACGTTAGTTCCTGTTATAGAGCTGTCTCCATCCTTAACAATGTAATTAACTTCTTGGTGAGGATCTGTTTTTGGTTTAAAAGAAAACGCTTGGTAAAACCCTTCGGTTCCTTTAGCTGTAAGTCCTAAATCTTCAAACCTTTGAGCAATATATTCAGCTGCAGCTTTTTCACCATCGGTTCCTGTCTGTCTTCCTTCAAGCGCATCATCTGCCAAAAAAGTAACATCATCCTTAATTTTACTGCTTATTGTTTCGGTTTTTTTACAACCCAATAGCGATACAAAAAAAACTAGTAGCGATATTCTCTTCATGATAATAATCTTATTTTTGAGCAAATTTAGTCAATAATAGTATGAAATACACATTACTTTCAATTTTAGCTTTAGCCCTTTTAGGTTGTAAAAACGAAAACAAAACCACTACTAACGACACACAAGATACAACTGTTGCTGTTGAAAAGGAGCAAAAAGAGTCTTTAATATATCCTGAAGAAACACATTTTAAATCCCTTCGTCAAGTAACTTTTGGAGGTGATAATGCTGAAGCCTATTGGAGTTTTGACGACAAGCAATTGGTATTTCAATCTAACAACAAAGGCTGGAATGTTGGTTGCGATCAAATGTTTTTAATGAATGCTACAGACACGTTTACTGATAGTATTGCGCCTAAAATGGTAAGTACAGGAAAAGGCAGAACAACATGCTCTTATTTTCTTCCTGATAACAAACATATTATTTATGCTTCAACACATTTGGGTAATGAAGAATGCCCTGAAACACCTTTGCGTAAAAACGGAAAGTACATTTGGCCAATTTATGATAGTTACGACATTTTTGTAGCTGATTTAGATGGAAATATTGTAAAGCAATTGACTAACGAAATTGGTTATGATGCTGAACCAACAGTGTCTCCTAAAGGTGATAAAATTGTATTTACATCTACCAGAAGTGGTGATTTAGAATTATACACCATGAATATTGACGGAACTGATGTTAAACAAATTACCAACGAATTGGGTTATGATGGAGGTGCTTTCTTCTCTCCTGATGGTACTAAATTGATCTTTCGTTCTTCAAGACCAAAAACCGAAGAAGAAATTAAAGAATATAAAGCACTTTTAGAAGAAGGTTTAGTAGAACCTACTGAAATGGAACTGTACATTTGTAATGCTGATGGAAGTGATTTACGTCAACTAACTAGTTTAGGAAATGCCAACTGGAGTCCGTTTTTTCATCCTAGTGGAGAAAAAGTGTTGTTCTCTTCAAACTTTGAAGCTGAACGCGGATTTCCTTTTAATTTATACATGATTGATCTTGATGGTAAAAACCTTAAACGCATTACTCATGGCGAAACATTTGATGCGTTTCCTGTGTTTTCAAATGATGGAAAATATTTAGCATTTTCTTCAAACCGAAATAATGGAGGTGGTCGTGATACCAACTTATTTATTGCCGAATGGCAAGACTAATTGCTTTCTGACCGCAATCTGTTACGCTCTTGAAGATTACTGGTTCTTGAGTTAGAGCTTAGGTTAGTATTTCCAAACATGTATCTAAACCCTATTTTAATATAACGGTTATCAACATCAGTAAAAAGTTTACTGTTTTGGTTTAAGTAACGTGATCTATCAGTAAAATCTTGTCGGTTGAACAAATCTTCAGCTGAAAGTGAAATGACTCCTTTTTTATTGAAAACAGACTTCGAAATTGACAAATTTGAAGCTAAGCGTCCATCAACCTCTCTAAGTCCTTGAAGATTTTTTCCAACCCAATACATGGTTAAGTTAAGGTTGAGTGTTTTGTCTTTTAAAAATGTAAAATCATTTTGTAAAACACTATACGTAGACCACATATCTCGATTTAAAACCTCAGCATCAAACGTTTCGGTATCTTCAACATTATAAACTGAAAACACTCCGTATAAAAACCATCTTTCGGTAATATAAGAGCTAAGAATAAAATCAAAACCATACTCAACAGTGTTGTCAAAGTTAACAGGAACATACGATACTAAATTGGTTTCGTTATCCTGTATTGGTAACTCATAAATGTTGTTTTTTGATTTCTTATAATAGGCTTGAATAGTATAGCTGTCGTTTAAAGTAAATCCTGCATCTACATAATTATCGATAACTGGTCTAAGAGAAGGATTTCCTAAATAAACTGTATTGTCATTAATGAAGAAGTGAAAAGGGTTTAAACTTTCGTAATCTGGTCTTTGAATGCTTCGTTTGTAATTAGTATAAAAACTAAGGTTGTCAGACATTATATAGTTTATACTTGTTGTTGGAAACCACTCTAAATAGTCTTGTTTGTTAGTTTCGTTATTACTTATAGAAATTCCTGTAACATTGGTTTGTTCTGCTCTTAACCCAAGAGCTAAACTAAACTTTTCCCAATCTTGAGAATAGTTTATATAAGCTGCTAAAATAGCCTCTTCATAATCAAACGCATCAGTATTTTCTGGGTTTAAAACTTCACTGCCTCCTACAATATCGTATTGTGTAATATCGCTATTGGTGTTTATAAACGAAGCCTTTGCTCCTGCTTCAAAAAGAGAAGAATCGCTAATTGGTAATGTATAGTCAGCTTTTGAAGTAAAAATTTCGGTCTCTTGGTTGTTGTTTGTGTTATAACCCGTTGACTCAATAAAAGAATCGTCAGCATTGTAATAATTACTCAATACATCTTGTAACCTATTGTAATCATAGTTGGTATAATGTGCATTTAAAGACAACTTTTCTTCAGGGTTTTTAAATAAATGAGTATAGTCTAAATCCAATCCAATATTATGCTTTTCATCTGATGATAAACTGTTGGAATCATAATAAAACATTAAGCTTTCAGTATTATCAAAAGCATTGGTAAGGTTGCTTATCTTATACTTAAAATCAGGCAACCAAAGTACTGTAGAAGATAAACTCAACGTGTTTTTTTCATTGATATTATAATCAAAATTGAAATTGAAATTATGGGTTTTTGACCATGTGTTTCGATTAAGTTGAGATTTCCAAGTCTCTTCAATATCTAAGTTATCATCTAAAAAATTAACCTCTTCCCTATTGTTTCTATTAATTTTATTCTGCGTATAACTGTAGTTTGCAGAGAAGTTTATTTTTTCAGATTTAAAAAAGTGGCTTGTTCCTGCATTATATCTAGGAAAAACACCTTGAGTATAATTAGCAAACACATTACCTCTATACCCTGTAATAAGGTTTTTACTCATTACAATATTTATAACAGCTCCACTTTCAGCATCATATTTTGCCGAAGGATTTGTAATAACTTCTACAGCTTTTATGCTGTTTGCCGATGCGCCTTCAAGTAATTGACTTAGTTCTGCAGCAGTTAAATGTACCTTTCTGTCGTTTATATAAACCGTTGGCTCTGTGTTTTTAACCAATAAGTTGTTGTCTAATACCAAAACTCCTGGTGTACTTTTTAAAACCTGAAGCATATTACCTTCAGTTAATGCAGAGTTTTCAATATTAAAAACGACTCTATCAGCTTCTTTTTTTACTGTTGGCTTTTTATAGGTGAGTGTAATTTCGTCTAAAGATTCTTGTTTTTCTTCTAAAATTAGATCTTCAAGAACAAGATCTCCATCTACTACAATAGTTATAATATTGTCTTTGTAACCAATAAAGCTCGTTTTTATGAGATAAGTATCACTCTCTATATCAAAAAAACTAAAAGCTCCCTTATCATTAGAGGAAACACCTTTAACAATAGTTGAGTCATTGGTCATTAGTATTACATTAGCGTAGGACACAGGGTTGTTGTCAATATCTAGTACACGACCAGAAATAGTAAACTCTTGACTTAGGCTAAGTAATGGGATAAAAAACAGTAATAATTTTATAATTCGTTGAATAAAATTCAAATTTTTATAATTTAATATTGCAATATACTATTTGTTTTAGAATTTTTTTTACTGAAAAACCGTAAACGTGTATAAAAGAAAAAACTATAAACCTTAATAAATCGATTATATTTGCAAAATCTTAGGATGAAGAATTGCACTATGAAGAACATTAGAAATTTTTGTATAATAGCACATATCGACCATGGCAAGAGTACTCTTGCTGATAGGCTGTTAGATTTTACTGGTTCGGTTACCGACAGAGAAAAACAAGATCAGCTCTTGGATAACATGGATTTAGAGCGTGAACGAGGTATCACTATTAAATCGCATGCTATCCAAATGGAGTATATGCACAATGGCGAACAATATGTTTTAAACCTTATTGATACTCCTGGTCACGTAGATTTTTCTTACGAAGTATCGCGTTCCATTGCTGCTTGTGAAGGAGCGCTTTTAATTGTTGATGCTGCTCAAAGTATACAAGCGCAAACTATTTCTAATTTATATTTAGCTCTTGAAAATGATTTAGAAATCATTCCTGTGTTGAATAAAGTAGATTTACCTAGTGCAAATCCTGAAGAAGTTACTGATGATATTGTAGATTTATTAGGTTGCGACCCTTCTGAAGTTATCCATGCTAGTGGAAAAACTGGGTTTGGTGTTGAAAATATTTTATCTGCAATTATTGAGCGTGTACCTGCTCCTAGTGGTAATCCAGACGAACCATTACAAGCCTTAATTTTTGACTCTGTTTACAACCCTTTTAGAGGTGTTGAAACTTATTTTAGAGTTATTAATGGTAAAATTAGAAAAGGGCAAAACATTAAGTTTATTGCAACTGGCAAAACGTATTTTGCTGATGAAGTTGGAACTTTAAAACTTAAACAACAGCCAAAGCAAGTTATTAACGCTGGTGACGTTGGGTATTTAATTACTGGTATTAAAGAAGCTAAAGAAGTAAAAGTTGGTGATACTATTACTGATGCTAAAGAGCCAACTAAAAACGCTATTGAAGGGTTTGAAAACGTAAAACCAATGGTATTTGCTGGTATTTACCCTGTAGATACTGAAGATTATGAAGATTTAAGAGCATCTATGGAAAAGCTTCAGCTTAACGATGCTTCTTTAGTATTTGCTCCTGAAAGTTCTGCGGCTCTTGGTTTTGGATTCCGTTGTGGATTTTTAGGAATGTTGCATCTTGAAATTATTCAAGAGCGTTTAGAGCGTGAGTTTGATATGACAGTTATCACAACCGTTCCTAACGTAAGCTACCACGCGTTTACCAACAAAAATCCTGATGAAATCATCATTGTTAACAACCCAACCGATTTACCTGAACCTTCTACACTTAACCGAGTAGAAGAACCGTACATAAAAGCAACTATTATTACTAAAGCCGATTTTGTTGGTCCTGTAATGAGCTTGTGTATTGAAAAACGTGGTGTCATCACCAATCAAACATATTTAACACCTGAGCGTGTTGAGCTGTCTTTTGATATGCCTTTAGCTGAAATTGTTTTTGATTTTTATGATCGTTTAAAAACGGTTTCAAAAGGTTATGCATCTTTTGATTATTCTCCTATTGGAATGCGAGCTTCAAAACTTGTAAGGGTTGATATTTTATTAAACGCGCAACAAGTTGATGCGCTTTCAGCATTAATTCATGCCGATAATGCCTACACCATAGGTAAAAAAATGTGTGAAAAGTTAAAAGAACTTATCCCAAGACAGCAGTTTGATATTCCTATTCAAGCTGCAATTGGAGCAAAAATTATTTCTAGAGAAACCGTAAAAGCACTTCGTAAAGATGTGACTGCAAAATGTTATGGTGGAGATATTTCGCGTAAACGTAAACTTTTAGAAAAACAGAAAAAAGGTAAAAAACGTATGCGTCAAGTAGGTAATGTTGAAATACCTCAGCAAGCGTTTATGGCTGTATTAAAGCTTAACGATTAAAGTCCTTCGGGTTTTCCTAAGTAAACTAACTGAAAGCCTTTTTCTATTTCAAAATTCTTATCTAAAGAGCAAAGTATATGTAGCTCTCCCGATAGATCTTTTATAAATAGAGGTATTGCTTTTTGTTCAGCATTTAAGCGCTCAATGGTCTTTAAATACATTTCTTTAGACTCTATATTTATTTCATTAACTACAGGATAGTCTCTTGCAACTTCACTAAAGTTTAAGTAATCGTCCTTCTTAGAGAAAATAATATCTGTCGGAATAGACTCTGGATGCTTTATTTCTTCAGCAGAAATTAAACGATACGCTCCAGATTCGCCCAAATGCTTTTGAAATTTATTGATAGAATGTCTGTTTACCTCATCACTTCCTGTAAGTGCAAGTAAGTATCCAATATCGCTTAGCTCAACATCGTTAGATAAATCTTCAGAATAGACATTAGCTTCCATTGCATCAATATCTTTTGCTCTGGCTTTATCGATATTTTCTTTGTTACTATCAATTAACACCACATGTCGTCCATTATCAATCAAGTATTTTGCAATAATTCTAGACGCTTCAGACGCTCCAATAATTAAAATTCCGTTGCTTGATTTTAAGTAAACGCCTATCCATTTTGAAAAAGATCGTGCTGTTGTAGCATTAAGTAATACGGTTACTAAAACTGTTGTAAACACTAAAGGCGTAATATATTCAGCTCCTGGTTCTCCTTTTAAAACTAGCTTTGTACCAAATAAAGAAGCAATACCTGCAGCTACAATACCTCTTGGTCCAACCCAACTAATAAATAGCTTTTCGTTGACTTTTAACCTAGAATTTGTGGTGCTTAAGAACACACCTAACGGACGAAGAATAAAAATGATTATTGCCATTAATATGGCAGTGTTCCAATTGAAAACAATTTCTAAATCTTCAATATTTACATTGGCAGATAGCAAAATAAAGAGTATAGAAATAAGTAAAACACTTAACGACTCTTTAAAATATAATAATTCTTTAAGGTTAGGAAGTTTGCTGTTACCTAACACCATTCCCATAACCACAACAGCTAAAAGACCAGATTCGTGTGCAAAAACATCAGACTCTACAAACACTAAAAGCACAACTGATAAAGCTGCAACATTCAATAAATAATGAGGAATTAAATGCTTTTTAATAGCAAAATACAATGCTAATGCTGCTGTTGTACCAAAAGAAAATCCAACAATTACAATTTTCCCAAACTCAATAAATGCTTGTAAAGTATAACCACTATCATCTCCAATACTTATAAACTCAAAAACCAAAACCGCTACTAAAGCACCTATTGGATCAATTAAAATACCTTCCCATTTTAAAACTGCAGAAACGTCTTTTTTAAGCGGAATATTTCTTAAAATTGGTGCAATTACAGTTGGTCCTGTAACTATTATTAATGCTGAAAATAGAAATGAAATTTTCCAGCTTAAGCCAAAAATAAAGTGAGTTGCAATTCCTCCACCAATAAATGTAACAGCAGCTGCAACACTTATCAATTTTAAAATTACTGGTCCTACTTTGGATATTTCATTGCGCTTAAGGGTTAAACCACCTTCAAAAAGTATGACACCAATTGCTAAAGACACAAAGCTGTAGAGGCTTTCACCAGGAAAGAGTCCTTTGGTTCCGTTCCAAACAGGTTCAATCCATTTTGAGCCATCTTGAGATAGTAATGTAGAAATTGGCCCAACAAATAATCCTATTAATATTAAGGGTAAAATTGCAGGTATTTTAAATCGCCATGCAACCCATTGTGCTAATATTCCTAAAATTACAATTCCTGAAAGTTCAATCATGTATTTTATTTTTTGTTAAAATACTAATAAAAACCATAACCATCCATTACTCAACGGTAAAATAATTGGTTTTTAAAAGTATTATAGTGCGCTTCAATCACTTAAATTCCTTAGTATTTTTTTAATTTGCATAAAAATAAAATGTTATGAAATTATATCCTATTGAATCTGGAAATTTTAAGCTTGATGGTGGTGCTATGTTTGGTGTTGTGCCAAAATCGTTATGGCATCGTACTAATCCTGCCGATGCTAATAATATGATAGATATTGCTGCACGTTGTTTGCTTATTGAAGATGGAAATCGGTTGATTTTAATCGATACAGGAATGGGAGACAAGCAGAGCGACAAATTCTTTGGATATTATTACTTATGGGGAAATGATACTATTGATAAATCTCTAAAAAAATACGGCTTTCATAGAGATGATATTACTGATGTGTTTATGACGCATTTACATTTTGACCACTGTGGAGGCAGTGTACAATGGAATAAAGATAGAACAGGATATGAGCCTGCTTTTAAAAATGCACGTTTTTGGAGCAATAAAGACCATTGGTTGTGGGCAACTCAACCTAATAATCGTGAAAAAGCTTCGTTTTTGAAAGAAAATATTCTTCCGATGGAAGAGAGTGGTCAGCTAAACTTTGTATCACTACCTGAAACTGAAATTTTAAAGAATTCTGAATTAGGTTTTGATATCTTTTTTGCAAATGGACATACTGATAAGCAAATGATTCCTGTAATTACTTATAAGGATATGAAAATATGTTTTATGGCTGATTTACTTCCAACTGCAGGTCATTTGCCTTTACCTTATGTTATGGGATACGATACACGACCTCTATTGACCTTAGATGAAAAAGAAGCCTTTTTAAATCTTGCTGCTAATGACAATTTTTACCTATTTTTAGAACACGACGCTCACAATGAGATTATAACTGTACAGCAAACCGAAAAAGGTGTAAGGCTAAAAGATGTTTACAGTTGTAGTGATTTGTTCTAAAAAAACGTAATTGTAAAACATGAAAACAATTAAAGCTTTATTTTTTTGCTTACTACTTGTGTTGCTACATAATTGTGGGTCGTCTCCTATTATCTCAACACCAGAAGAGAATATTGACAACATTCCTTTAAAAATCTCTAATTTATCTGAAAGTGAGCTAAAAAAATGGAGTCATTTAGATTTAATAAAAGACACAATTCCTGGTATAAGCCTTGAAAAAGCCTACAGCGAAATTATTAAAACCAATAAAGGCGTTACAACCATAGTTGCTGTTATAGATTCTGGAGTAGATATAAACCATGAAGACCTTTCAAGTTCTATTTGGGTAAATACTAAAGAAATTCCAAACAACGGAAAAGATGATGACAATAATGGCTTTATAGATGATGTTAACGGTTGGAATTTTATAGGAGATACTTATGACGAGCAATTTGAGTTTGTAAGATTAATTGTAAGTGGAGATTCTTCCAACCCACGATATGCTGATGCGCTTTTTGAATATCAAAAACAGTATCAAAAATACTCAGAAGCAAAAACCAATACTGAGAATCTTATTCAACAAGTAACTACTGCAGATAATAGAATTTCAAGTTATCTAAAGAAAAAAAACTATACCAAAGAAGACGTATTTGCTATTAGAACTGAAGACCAAAATGTATTGGAAGCGGTTTCAATAATGAGATCTGTTTACACTTACAATTTTGAAACTGTTGATGCCATTAAAGCAGCTTTAAATAAAGATTTGAAATTAATAAACGAGCGATTAACAGTTCATTTAAATAAAAACCTAAAAGGCAGAAAAACAAACGACAATCCTAACGACATAAACGATATAGGTTATGGAGATAATAATGTAAAACCTCATGATACTGAAGAAACCCATGGCACTCATGTTTCAGGTATAATAGCAGCTAAAAGAGACAACAACAAAGGCATAAATGGTGTTGCAAACAATGTAAAAATTATGTCTATTCGTAACACACCTAATGGAGATGAATATGATAAAGACATTGCTCTAGCCATACGATATGCTGTTGATAATGGAGCAAAAATTATCAATATGAGCTTTGGTAAATACTTTTCACCTCATAAAGAGTGGGTTAAGGATGCTATTTTATATGCAGCAAGCAATGATGTACTCATTGTTCACGCAGCAGGTAACGATGCATTAAATTTAGATTCTTCTCTTAATTTTCCTACTGATGTTGAAAATGGAAAAGAAATTGCGGATAACTTTATAAATGTTGGTGCAACGTATTATCGATATGGTTCCGACCTAGTTGCAGATTACTCTAACTACGGAAAACAAAATGTTGATATTTTTGCTCCTGGTTCTAGTATTTACTCCACAGTTCCAAATAATTCTTATGAGTCTGAAGGAGGAACTTCAATGGCTGCTCCATTGGTTACAGGAGTTGCAGCATTAATTCGTTCGCAATACCCTAATTTAACAGCATCACAAGTAAAAAAAGCTATTTTAAATTCTGGTTTAGAAATTAATACCAAAGTAATTGTTGGCGGAAATATTGGAGATATAAAGTCTTTTGATACCTTGTCAAAATCTGGTAAACTATTAAATGCTTACAACGCATTATTAGAAGCTTCTAAACTAAACAACAACTAATTAATGTTCACCTACAACAAAAAAGAAAAATTAAAGAGTAAAAAGCTTATTGAACAACTTTTTGCAGAAGGACAATCGGTTTCAGCTTATCCACTTAAGCTTATATACTTGCCTGTTGATTTTGATGATTCGGTTTTATTAAAAGCAGGTGTAACTGTTAGCAAAAGAAAATTTAAAAATGCTGTTGATAGAAATCGTATCAAACGATTAATGAGAGAAGCCTATAGATTAAACAAGGCTGTAATTTTTAACAACATTACAACACAATATGCGTTAATGATTTTATACATTGGTAACGATGGTATAACTTTTGAGGTATTAGACACTAAAATGAAGGTTTTACTGAACAAATTCTTAAACGCATCCTCAAATAACTAAACTTAAGATGAAAACATTACTACGAAAAAGAATATTCATTCCTGTTTTGGCGCTTTCAATTTTTGTAACGACAAGTGCTTTTAAAAGTGAGTTTTTTGAAATAGCAAAGCAAATTGAAATCTTCACGACGCTATTTAAGGAACTAAACATGAATTATGTTGATGAAACCAATCCTGGAGATTTAATGGATACTGCCATTAAAAGCATGTTAGAAGACCTTGATCCTTATACCAATTTTATGAACGAGCAAGATGTTGAAGCTGCTCGTATAAACAATACTGGCGATTATACAGGCATTGGAGCAAGCGTTTTAACACTTAAAGACAAGTTGGTAATTGTGGAGCCTTACAAGGATTATCCTGCAGATAAAGCAGGCTTAAAAGCTGGTGATGAGATTATAAAAGTTGAAAATGTAGTTGTTGCCGATTTTAAAGATGATGCTGGTAATTTATTACAAGGTGCTTCTGGTACAACAGTAAATGTAACTTTTGTAAGACAAGGAAAAACACAAACAGCAGCTATAAAACGCGAAGCAGTAGAAATTCATGCTGTTCCTCATTTTTCAATGATTAATGATAAAACAGGTTATGTTGTTTTAAGAAAGTTTAATGATAAAGCCTCTAGCGAAACCATTAACGCTATAAGAAGTCTTAAAAACCAAGGTGCCGAAAAATTAATATTGGATTTAAGAGGAAATCCTGGTGGTTTACTGAGTGAAGCTGTAAATATTGTTAACATTTTTGTACCTCAAAACCAGTTGGTAGTTACTACAAAATCTAAAGTTAAAAAATACAACAAAACCTATTACACACAACGCGAAGCTATTGATACCGAAATTCCATTAGTGGTTTTAATAGATGGTAGAAGTGCTTCAGCAAGCGAAATTGTATCAGGTGCTTTACAAGATTTAGATAGAGCAGTTGTTGTTGGTGCAAGAAGTTTTGGAAAAGGCCTTGTACAGCGACCAAAACCGCTTATTTATGGAACTCAAATGAAAATAACCATTTCTAGATATTACACACCATCTGGAAGATGTATACAAGCTTTAGATTACTGGAATAGAGATGAAAATGGTAAAGCAACCAGAGTTAAAAAAGAAAACTATAGTGCATTTAAAACCAAAAAAGGAAGAACCGTTTACGATGGTGGCGGAATTCAACCTGACTTGGAATTAGTAGAATCGGTTTATAGCCCAATTACAAACGCTATTTTAAACGACAACTTAATATTTAATTATGCTACTGAATATTACTACAAGAATAGTGTTACAGATTTGAAATCGTTTAAACTTTCAGATAGTGATTTCAATAATTTTAAAGCCTTTTTGGATAAGAATAATTTCAACTTTGAAACCAAAACCGAAAAAGCTTTTGAAGAGGCTATGGAAGTAGCCAATGACGAGCAAATTTATGCTGCTATAAACAATGAATATACTAGCTTAATTAATACCATAAATACCTATAAAAATAGAGCTGTAGATAATAATAAAGACCAGTTACTATCGCTTTTATCTGATGAAATTGTAAAACGTTATTTTTATAGAGAAGGACTGTATGAATATTATTTAGCTAACAACCTTGAAATTCAAAAAGCAAAGGAAATTCTTAAAAATCCTTCAACATATTCAAGTTATTTAAATTAATTATTTGACTGTATTTTATGTTAAAAAATAAAAATAATTTATCTTTAATTCCCCTTTTTTAAAGAAAAATGAAAAAACTAATAGTCTTACTCTTTTTAATATCTCAATTTGTTTGTGCTCAAAAAGAACTTACTCACGAAGTGTATTTTGAAACAGATAAATATGATGTTCCTGAAACTGAGCATAGTAGACTATTAATGTTTTTATCAAAAATTGAAGGTTTAGATATTGAAAAAATATCCATTTATGGCTTTTGTGATGATAGAGGTAGTGATGATTACAACTTGGTTTTATCACAGCAAAGGGCAAATTCTATCAAAGAAATATTTTCAAATAACGAGTTTGACGAGTCTGTCATTACAAATGTTGATGGAAAAGGAGAAGTATTATTAAAACTTGTTAAAGAAGAAGACATTAATAAAATACGTGGTTTAAATCGTAAAGTTCAAATTATTGTGCATCCTTATGATCCACCTAGAGTTGTTGTTGAAGAACCTAAAAAACAAGATGTAAAAGATGCTTTAAAAGGCGAACTTAAAGCTGGTGATAAATTTACTTTAGACAATATTTTATTTAAAACCGGTTATAGCTATTTGCTTCCAGAATCAGTAAAAACATTAGAAGACATTGCTAAAGTACTTGTTGAACGCGATGACATTTACTTTACAATACAAGGTCATGTGTGTTGTACGCAAAATAGTAGAGATGCTATTGACCGAAGAACAAAAAAACGAAATCTTTCTGTAGCTAGAGCTAAATATATTTATGACTATTTAGCTAAAAAAGGGGTTGATAAACGCCGAATGAAATATGTTGGTATGCGTCGTAAATTTCCGCTTGGTGGCGAACCAAAATATGATAGACGTGTGGAAATTTTAGTAACCTACGTTGGTGGTCAAGATAACTAGTTTACGCTTTGTAAACCATTGCTATATGCGGAATACCATCTTCAAGATAGTCTTCTCCTATTGCTTTAAATCCTAAATTATTATAAAACTTATTTAAGTAACATTGCGCTGATATTTTTATGTCGGTTTCGTTGTAGTGTTCTTTTATAGCTTGTATAGAAGCCTCCATAATATCATAACCATATTTATGCTGGCGTTCTTTTTTAGCAACTACAACTCTACCAATACTAGCTTTTTCAAAATAATCTCCTGGTTTAAAAATGCGTGTGTAAGCTACTACAACATTGTTTTTATAACCTAAAACATGAAGTGCTTTTTGGTCTTTTCCATCAATATCTTGGTATACACAATCTTGTTCTACAACAAAAACTTCGCTTCGTAATTGTAGTATATCATATAATTCTTGAGTAGTTAATTCTTGAAATGTTTTGGTTGTAATATCTAGCATTAGTCTTGTACGATAACTTCTTTAGGATCTTCTTTATTAAACTCTGGTTGTATGGTTACATGATTTATATTAAACTCGTCATGTAATAGGTTTTCTATTTCTAACAATAAGTCATTAAATTCTGATGTTGAAATATCTTCTTTTAAATCTAAATGCGCTTCTAAATGCAGTTCGTCATCACTTAAATTCCATATATGTACATGGTGTAGTTTATTCACTTTTGGAAGCTTATTAACAACACGAACCACAGCTTTAATATCTATATGTTCTGGTGTAAAAAGCATCAGCATTTTAGTAGATGTTTTTAATAAATGATAGCCAACAAAAATTAAATACACAGCTATTAAAAAGGTAAGCAAACTATCTACCCAAAACAGCTGAAAATACTTCATTAATAAGCCTCCTATCAATACTGCCACACTTGCTAACATATCTGTTAATAAGTGTAAGTAAGCCGATTTTATATTAATATTATTATCAGAATCTTTTTTTAGCAGTAACACACTATAACCATTACCAGCTATTGCAATAAGAGACAACCAAATAACAAGGTTTGATTCTATATTTTGCGGATCTTTAAAACGCTCAACAGCTTCTTTTATAAGTATTACTGCAACAATTATTAAGGTTGCAGCATTTACAAAAGCCGCTAAAATTTCGGCACGTTTATAACCAAAAGTTCTATTTATTGATGCTTTTTGCTTTGATAATTTTGAAGCTATATAACTTACAATTAAAGACAGTACATCACTAAAATTATGCAGCGCATCACTTAACAACGATAAACTACCAGAAACCAAACCACCTATTACTTGAGCAACTGTAATTACAGTATTAAGTAATATGGTAATTAAAAGCTTTCGGCCTTTTAAATCTTTATGATCGTGGTTATGTGCATGCGAATGACTCATAGTTTACCAACTTAAAAATTGGTAATTAACAAGATAAAGGAATCTTATCAATACGATTTTGATGACGACCACCTTCAAAAGCTGTATTTAAAAATACATCTACCATTTTTATAGCTTGCGGTATTGATGTAAAACGCGCAGGAATACAGATAATATTTGCATTATTATGTAATCGTGTGAGTTCAGTAATTTCGCTTGTCCAGCAAACGCCAGCTCTAACATTTTGATATTTATTTGCTGTCATAGCTACACCATTTGCGCTACCACAAATAAGAATTCCAAAATCTACCTCTTTATTATTAACATCTTTAGCTACAGGATGTACAAAATCTGGATAATCTACACTATCTTCAGTATCTGTACCATAGTTTGTAATAGAATACCCTTTAGATTCTAAATGGTTTACAATAGCTTTTTTGTAATCTGGACCTGCGTGGTCGTTACCAATTGATAATTTCATGTTTTTGTTGTGTTGTTGTTGTTGTAAAAGACATAAGATTTTAATGTTGAAATAAACATCAAAACATTACTATCTTAATTATTGAGTAAAGGTACAAAATGTCCTTATAAACACTTATGTTATGTAGGTAATAGTTAACAATTAATTAGCATTGTTAATAGTTTATCAAATAGTAGCTCATAACTTGTTAATAACTGTTTACTTCTTTCTGAAAGAAATATTTTTAAATCTCAATTTTATTTACAAACAAAAATTGAAACCAATAAACCAAAAAATAACTTCGCTTTTTTTAGCTGACTTTTAAGCCATCTTTTTTACGTTTATAAACATATAAATTTGAAAATATTATCAATATTTGGTTATTAACATGAGTTATTAACAGCTGTTAATAGCTTTTAAAATAGTTCTAAAAATGAATGTATTAGATGCGTTTCTAATGTTAACTAAATATCAATAGAATGTAAACTACGTGTTTTCAAAATAAAATTTAAAAAAGTTATTCCAGCTATTAACAAACAATAATAATCATTAATATTTTTTTTAAATTTTTAAAAAGAAAAGATATTATATATATAAATGTGAATAACTGCTTTCTGTTTATTTTATCAAATAATAGTCTTCTATTTATTATTTCATTGTGTTATAAAACTATTAATTAATCTAGGCTGATAATTCATTTAATATTTAAATCGTAGCTTTGTATCAAATAACTTGGTGCAAGCACTTAAGGCATGAATAAGAAAAGAGTTTTAATGTCGAAGCAAGCCTAGGAAGATTTAAATCTCGATTATCGAGTAAACTTATAACCAGTACTTCACTTTTATTAGGTTATAAAATAACAGATTCCTATCTTTAATTAGGAAATGAAAATGATTACATAATACATGGCAAGAAAGAAAAAAAGGAAACCTTCACATAACAAGATTTCCAACCTTACTAATACAATCTTAAGTATTTTAAAAAAAGAGAAAAATAAAACGTTTAACTACAAACAAATAGCTGCTAAACTTGGTGTAAATGATGCCAGTAGCAGAAATCAAATTATAAAAAAACTTCAGCAACTTAAAGCGAAACAAGAAATAGAAGAAGTAGATCGTGGTAAATTTAAAGCCATTGTTACTGCAGAATATCACACAGGTATTCTAGACTTAAACGCTAAAGGTTCAGGTTACGTTATTTGTGACGATTTTGATGAAGACGTTTACATTGCTTCAAACAATATAAATAAAGCGTTAGATGGAGACGAAGTAGAATTCTATGTTTATAAACGTCGTAAACGTGGTAAGTTTGAAGGTGAAATTACCGAAATTATAAAACGTGCAAAAAGCGAATATGTTGGTGTCATTCAATTACATAGCAACTATGCTTTTGTAGTACCAGATAGCAATAAAATGTACAAAGATATTTTTGTACCAATTAATAAAACCTTTAAAGCTGAAGATGGTGACAAAGTACTAGTATCTCTTGAAGATTGGCCTGAAAAAGCTGATTCTCCTTACGGAAAAGTAATAAAAGTTCTAGGAAAACCAGGAGATCATAATACCGAAATTCATGCCATTTTAGCTGAATATGGTTTGCCTTACGAATTCCCGTATGAGGTAGAAAATTATGCCAATAATATAGATACTTCAATTACGAAAGAAGAAATTGCTAAACGTCGTGATATGCGAGATGTACTGACGTTTACTATTGATCCTAAAGATGCTAAAGATTTTGATGATGCCCTATCATTTCAAGTGTTAGATGATGGTTTATACGAAGTTGGTATTCACATTGCCGATGTATCACATTACGTAAAACCAGATACAGTTTTAGATGACGAAGCTTACGAGCGTGCAACTTCAGTATATTTAGTAGATCGCGTGGTACCAATGCTACCCGAAATTCTATCTAACAACGCGTGTTCACTACGACCACATGAAGAAAAATATACCTTTTCAGCCGTTTTTAAAATCAATGATAAAGCTGAAGTTAAAGACCAATGGTTTGGTAGAACAGTCACTTATAGTGATGCACGTTTTGCATACGAAGAAGCGCAAGCCATTATAGAATCTAAAACAAACGAAATTCCTGCCGAAGTATCTCTTACAGGAAAAGCTTATAAAACTGATCAAAAAATAGCCGATGCTACATTAAAACTTGATGAATTGGCTAAAAAAATGCGTTCTAAACGTATGCGTTCTGGTGCCATTTCTTTTGATAAAGTAGAAGTGAAGTTCAACCTAGATGAAACCAATAATCCGGTTGGTGTGTTCTTTAAAACTTCAAAAGATGCTAACAAGTTAATTGAAGAATTTATGCTGTTAGCAAATAAAAAAGTAGCCGAATTTATAGGAAAACAAAAACCAGAAAAAACTTTTATATATCGTGTGCACGACGAACCAGACGATAGTAAATTGGCAGCTTTACAAAATATTGTTGGACGTTTTGGTTATAAACTCAATTTTAAAGACCGAAAAAGTACAACAGCTTCATTAAACAATTTATTAAAAGATGTTGCTGGTAAAAAAGAACAAAACCTGGTTGATACGCTTGCGATACGCAGTATGAGTAAAGCAGAGTATACCACGCACAACATAGGTCATTACGGATTAGCATTTGACTATTACAGTCATTTTACATCGCCTATACGTCGTTATCCTGATGTTATGGCACATCGTTTACTACAACATTATTTAGATGGCGGAAAAAGCGCTAATGAAGCTATTTATGAAGACAAATGTAAACATTCCAGTAATATGGAATATTTAGCAACAAAAGCTGAACGAGATAGTATCAAATACATGCAAATTAAATTTATGCAAGATCATAAAGACGAAGAATTTGTAGGCGTTATTTCAGGAGTGACAGATTGGGGAATTTATGTAGAAATTATTGATAACAAATGCGAAGGTATGGTTCGAATTCGTGATATAAAAGACGATTATTACGAGTTTGACGAAAGCCAATACGCTATTGTAGGTCGCGAAACCAAAAACATGTATCAATTAGGTGATGAAGTGATTGTAAAAGTAAAAGAAACCGATTTAGTTAAAAAACATTTAGATTTTACATTAATAGGAAAACACGAGTAATATGATTTTAACAACCACAAATACCATTGAAGGACATCAAATTATAGATTATTTAGGTTTGGTAACTGGAGTAGGCGTAAATAGTAAAAAAGTATCATTCTCCTTCAGTATGGATAAATTTTATAACTCGTTAGAGCAAAGTATAAACGAAGTAAAAGAAGATGCTTTTCAAAAATTACAACAAAATGCAATCAATTTAAAAGCAAATGCTGTAGTTGGAATACATTTAGACATAGAAACATTTCCTAACACAACAGCCATAATAGTTTCAGTAACAGGAACCGCAGTTTCTGTGGCTTAATTCAATTTTTGGTACAATTACTGTAACAATAACGTTTTTATAACATCTTTACTATAATAGTACACGTAAATATAATAAAACACATACACATGAAAACGTTTATAACCATTGCATTTATAGCATTAACTTCAATTATAACAGCACAAAATCCTAAAGAAAAAGGAGTAGGAGATTTTACCGAAGTAAAAGTTTTTGATAGGATAGAAGTGAATTTAGTTAAATCAGACGTTAACAAAGTTGAAATCACAGGTGATGATATTGATGATGTAGAAGTTATCAATAAAGATGGAAAACTTAAAATAAGAATGAAGTTTAATAAAATCTTTAATGGTGACAGAACATTTGTTGCTGTACATTACACTAAGTTAGATATTATTGATGGTAACGAAGGTGCTTTTATTTCTTCAAATGAGCTTATAAAACAAGATTATATAGAACTGAAATCTCAAGAAGGTGCTCGACTTAAAATAGGATTGGATGTTAAAAAAGTTGACATCAAAGCAGTTTCTGGTGGAGTAGTTGAAACCAGAGGAAAAGCCGAATCTCAAGATATAGTACTTAACACAGGAGGTGTTTATGAAGGTAAAGCTTTCGAGACCCAAAATACTACTGTAAGTATTAAAGCAGCTGGTGAAGCTGATGTTAATGCATCTAAATTAGTTGATGCTAAAGTTAGAGCAGGAGGAGATGTAAATATTTATGGAAGTCCTGCTACAGTAAACGAAGACACAATGTTAGGTGGAAGAATTAAACGTATGAACTAATTAATACGTCTTTTTTATTAGCTTTGTAGGAAACTTATTTCCTATATGTTTGATGATATTTTAGCTGCAATTCCCTTCGGAATAATCCTAGCATTCACTATTGGTCCAGTATTTTTTGTACTGCTAGAAACTAGTGCTACCAAAGGATTTAAAAGCGCTTTAGTATTTGATTTTGGAGTTATTTTCGCTGATATTGTTTTTATCCTAGTCGCTTTTTATAGTACCAATAAGCTTATCGATAAGATAAAAGACGATCCTAATTTCTTAATTTTTGGTGGAGCTCTTTTAGTGGTTTATGGTGTTATTTCTTTTATAAAAACATCAAAATCCTTCCGCACAATCGTTAGAGAATATCATAAAGTTGAAATGCCTAAAAATGCATATGGTAAATTATTCATTAAAGGATTTTTACTCAATTTTATTAATATAGGAGTACTTTTAGGATGGTTAGGATTTATCGTTATTGGAAGTTCTATTACCGAATCTGAAAATGGAGTTACTGTTTTTATAGCTACAATGCTTACCGTTTATTTTCTTGTAGATTTAGTAAAAATAGCTATCGCAAAAAGATTACGTAACAAATTAACACCAAGACTCATTTACAAAACTAAAAAAATCATTGCTTTAGTGATTTTAGGTTTTGGTGTATTATTATTAGTTCAAGGCATATTTCCTAAAGGAAAAGAACGCATTCAAGAAGAAATTGAACATAGGCTATAAAAAAAACCTCCAAGTAATACTTGAAGGTTTTTGAGGCGTCAAGCGGATTCGAACCGCTGTAGAAGGTTTTGCAGACCTCTGCCTAGCCACTCGGCCATGACGCCAATTATTTCTGCGAAAGCAGAACTCTCAATTTTCTTAAATAGAAAATAAGAGTTGGCAAATGTAAAAAAAATAAAGTTTTTACACTATTTACTACTTATTTTTTCGTCTTTCTGTCATTTTTATCGTTACCATTTCTACGTCACCACCTATTGGAGGGTTTAATTTACTTACACAAACAGTAACCTTTTTAACTTTTTTATCTTCTTTTAAAATACGCTTAATGATGCGTTTAGCAACAGTTTCAAGTAGGTGAGATGGTTGTCCCATTTCCTCTCTTACTATTCTGTTTAAAAACACATAATCTACAGTATCACTTAAAGCATCAGTTTTAGCAGATTCTTTTAAATTAGCTTCAACTTCTAAATCTACTCTATAATCACTACCAATTTTTGTTTCTTCTGTAAGACATCCATGGTGTGCATAAATCCTAATGTTTTCAACTTTTATAATTCCCAAAATACTATTTTTTTACAAAGATATATTATTCACTTATTTTATAGTTATTTCCTTTAAATTTGTAGCCCTATTTAGATATATATTATGAGTGACAAATCACTAAATTTTATTGAGCATATTATAGAAGAAGATTTAGCAAACGGATTAGAAGCTTCTAAATTACGTTTTCGTTTTCCACCAGAACCAAACGGTTATTTACACATTGGGCATACTAAAGCCATAGGTATTAGTTTTGGTTTGGGTGAAAAGTATAACGCACCTGTAAATCTTCGTTTTGATGATACCAATCCAGCTAAAGAAGAGCAAGAATATGTTGATGCTATTAAGAAAGACGTAGCGTGGTTAGGTTATCAATGGGAAAATGAATTATACTCTTCAGATTATTTTCAGCAATTATACGATTGGGCTGTTTTATTAATAAAAGAAGGTAAAGCCTATGTCGATTCGCAATCTAGTGAAGCGATGGCAGAACAAAAAGGAACTCCAACACAACCAGGAGTTGATGGTCCTTATCGCAATCGTTCGGTTGAAGAAAACCTAGAATTGTTTGAACGTATGAAAGCTGGCGAATTCAACGAAGGCGATCATATTTTACGTGCAAAAATTGACATGCAACATCCTAATATGTTAATGCGTGACCCAATCATGTATCGTATTCTTAAAAAAGCACATCATAGAACAGGAAACGATTGGTGTATTTACCCAATGTACGATTGGACACATGGTGAAAGTGATTATATTGAGCAAATTTCGCATAGTTTATGTTCGCTTGAATTTAAGCCGCATAGAGAGCTTTACGACTGGTTTAAAGAGCAAGTGTATGAGTATTCAAAAAACACCTATCCAATGCTTCCTAAACAGCGTGAGTTTGCACGTTTAAATTTAAGTTATACCATTATGAGTAAGCGTAAGCTACTTAAATTGGTTGAAGATGGTATTGTAAACGGTTGGGATGATCCTAGAATGCCTACTATTTCTGGTTTAAGACGTCGTGGTTATACACCAGAATCTATCCGAAATTTCATTGAGCGTGTTGGTGTTGCTAAACGCGAGAATGTGATTGATGTGTCTTTATTAGAATTTTGTGTTCGTGATCACTTAAACAAAACTGCACCACGTGTTATGGCAGTTTTAGATCCATTAAAAGTGGTGATTACAAATTATCCAGATGATAAAGTAGAATGGTTAGAGGCTGAAAATAATCCTGAAGACGAACAAGCAGGTTCTAGAGAAGTTCCTTTTTCAAAAGAAATATATATTGAAAAAGCTGATTTTAAAGAAGAAGCAGGAAGTAAGTTTTTCCGGTTAAAACTTGGTGGTGAAGTTCGCTTAAAAAATGCTTACATCATTCAAGCAAATGAGGTTGTAAAAGATGCTAACGGAAACATTACCGAAGTACATTGTACTTATGATACTGATACGTCTAAAAAAGTAAAAGGAACACTACATTGGGTATCAATTAAGCATGCTGTTGAAGCTGAAGTTAGAGAATATGATCGTTTGTTTATGGATGAAGCTCCAGATAGTCACCAAGACAAAGACTTTATGGAATTTTTAAATCCTAATTCGTTAAACATTACCAAAGCATTTGTTGAGCCTAGTTTAAAAGAAGCTAAAGTAGGAGATAGGTTCCAATTTCAACGTTTAGGATATTTTAATGTTGATAACGATTCTACATCTAATGCTTTAGTATTTAATAAAACAGTTGGATTGCGTGATACTTGGGAAAAACAAAAACCACAAGAAAAACCGCAACAACAAAACAAACCTAAACCGCAACAACAGCGTAAAGCAATTAATGTTATTCAGCAATTAGGAAAAAAGTACACGAATTACCCAGAAGATAAACAAGCAAAAGTAAAGGCAGAAATTCTTGAACTTGCCAATGAGGTTAGTTATGATGAGTTAGAACCTTTATTTGGAACTGCTGTAAAAAAGGTTGGAACACGCATTGCCGCTATGCTTACTTTAAAAGTGTTATTAGCAAATGGTTTAGAAAAAAACGATGCTATTAATGAGTTTATAGAAAAAGCTTTAGAAGATAAAAATGCATTGTTGGTAGAAGAAGCTAAAGCGCTTTAATAGATAATAAAACAGAAATTGTATTTCAATAATTACTATCTTTAGTACACTAACTAAAACATTTAATTATGGAAATCAATTTTTTAGCACTTTTAGCAGCTGCAGTTTCTGCATTGATAATTGGTGCAATTTGGTACAATCCAAAAGTATTTGGTACAGCTTGGATGAAAGCTGCAGACATGACCGAAGAAAAAATGCAAGGTGCCAATATGGCTAAAATTTTTATCCTTGTATTTATTTTTGCGTTCTTATTAGCCTTTGCTTTACAGTTTTTAACCATTCATCAAACTGGTGCTTTAGGTATGGTTGGTGGCGATCCTAGTCTTGCAAAACCATCTTTTGAAGCATTTATGGCAGATTATGGTACTGCTTTTAGAACCTTTAAACATGGTGCTTTACATGGCACAATTGCAGGAATCTTTATCGCATTACCAATTCTTGGAACCAATGCATTGTTTGAAAGAAAAGGCGCAAAATATATTTTTATTAATGCTGGCTATTGGATTGTTACTATGGCAATCATGGGAGGCATTGTTTGCGGATGGCAATAAATTTTGTAATGAATTATAACATAAAAAGACTGACATAAGCGTTCAGTCTTTTTCTTTTTACATTGATACACTTTAAAATATACAATTCTCAAAACGATTTACCTGATTCGTGGCAAGTACTAACCACGCATGATGTATTTCTCCAAAAACCCTATTTAACTGCTGTTGAAAACGCCTCACCAGATAATATGTCATGGTATTATGTAGGTGTTTTTAATGCTGAAAATTTAGTGGGTATTGCTATCATTCAGCGTGTGCAATTGTATGTTGAAGATATTTTTAGAAACCATAAAGACTCTTGTTTTCAAGAACGCGTAAAACATTATGTTTCTAAAGTACTTAAAGGAAATGTTTTGGTTGTTGGAAACCTTATGCATACAGGACAACACGGTTTCTATTTTAATACTGAAGCCATATCAGAACGTGATTTTCTTTTCTGTGTTTTTGAGGCTGTGTATCAGTTGAAAAAAGATATAAAATCATCAAAAGGAAAAACCATAAGGACCTTAATTTTTAAAGACTATTTTGAAGATGATTCTATTCATTCGTATTCAGAATTGTTTAAAACGAATGCATTCAGAAAAGTCTCGGTTCAACCCAATATGATTATGCCAACGCATAAGAATTGGAATACCTTTAACGATTATCAAACCAGTTTAAATAAAAAATACCGAAGACGTTTAAAAACAGCTCGTAAAAAGGCGAGTGCTATTCAAAAAAAAGAATTAAACCTTGATGCTATTGAAACTCATTCTGAATTGTTATTTAGGCTTTATAAGAACGTTTCTGATAATGCAAGGATAAATACCTTTATACTTCCTAAAAATCATTTCTACACGCTTAAAAAAGAGCTAAAAGACCAATTTAAAGTCTTTGCGTATTATCTTGATGGTACTCTTGTAGGTTTTTATACATTAATTCTGAATAATAAGGTGCTTGAAACCTATTTTCTTGGGTATGATAGTGCACATCAATACAACCATCAATTGTATTTGAATATGCTGTACGATATGGCAGAATTTGCTATAAACAACAAATTTGAACATACTGTTTATGCAAGAACAGCAATGGAAATAAAGAGTTCGGTAGGTGCAAAACCTAAAAACATGTTCATATACTTAAGGCATACAAACGTGTTGTTAAATGCTGCTTTAAAATTGATTTTTAGCCTAATGAATCCAACAAGAGATTGGGAAGAACGTCATCCTTTTAACTAATTCTTAATACTGTTTGGGTTATATTTTTTGTATTTTAAGATAAACTCAAATACTATGGAAACTGCAAAGGATTTAATAACAGAAATATCAGTATTAACGAGAGAAATTGAAACCAATTACCCTGAAATTTATGAGCATTTGGATGAAAACCCAATGACGATTCCTAATATGGAGCATCCAAAAGTCAATAACAAAGCACTTGAGGATTATTTAGAAAGTTTAAAACAACTAATTAATAAACACAAAAAAGCCTCAAAATAACTTTGAGGCTTTTACTTTATAATATAAATAATTAGTCTTCTTTCTTTTTATTTCTAGCTTCTTTCATAGCTTCTCCAATTTGGTTACTTGCAGCAAAACTAGCCACCATATCATTAAGCATATTGCTTCCTGCTTGAGGAGCGTTTGGTAATAAAATTAAGTTACTATTAGTTTCTTCTCCTAACGATTGTAAAGTGTCGTAATGTTGTGTTACAACTATTAATGCAGAGGCTTCTTGTGAGTTAATACCAACGCGATTTAGAACTTCAACAGATTCTTCTAAACCACGAGCAATCTCACGTCTTTGATCAGCAATACCTTGACCTTGTAAACGCTTACTTTCAGCTTCTGCTTTTGCTTTTTCAACAATTAAAATACGTGCTGCATCACCTTCGTATTGAGCAGCTATTTTTTCACGCTCTGAAGCATTAATTCTGTTCATTGCAGCTTTTACTTGAGAGTCAGGATCAATATCAGTCACTAAGGTTTTAATAATGTCAAAACCATACTCTAACATTGCATCATTTAATTCGGCTTTTACAGCAATGGCGATATCGTCTTTTTTAACGAATACATCATCTAGTTTCATTTTAGGCACTTCGGCACGAACCACATCAAATACATAACTAGTAATTTGATCATGTGGATAATCTAATTTATAAAACGCATCGTAAACTTTATCTTTTATTACCATATACTGAACCGAAACTTTTAAGCGCACAAAAACATCATCTAACGTTTTGGTTTCAATAATCACATCGAGCTGTTGAATTTTTAAGCTCAAACGACCAGCTACACGATCGATTAAAGGGATTTTCATTTGAAGTCCAGAATGACGAATGCTTTGAAATTTACCAAAACGTTCAATAATGGCAGCTGATTGTTGCTTAACAATAAAGAAGGAAGAGATTAAAACGATTAATCCGAAAAAAATAATTGGAAATAAGATAAATTCGCCCATAACAAGTTTTTTAATGGTTAGGAAATATTTGTTTACTAATTTAAGTTATATTTTAATGAAGCACCATATTTTTTACGAATTACCAAAGTTTAAATCAAAAAATGATTAGGTTTGTTCATCCCTCAAAAAACAAAATCATGAAAAAACAACTTTTCTTATTAGTAGCATTTAGTATAGCTTTTGTTACAACTGCATTATCACAACACCAACGATATTCTATAAAAAATGGTATAGGAATATATGGAGGACTGACCCAATTTGACATTATTACGGACAACTTTCAAACAGTAAAAGGCGAAGGTTGGATAGGAGGCTTAAGCGCAACGGTCGATTTACCTCATAAATGGTACACAGTTAGTTATAACATTCAATTATCTGAAAACAATGTTGGTGTTTTTGCTAGACCATCAAATGTAATTGCTAATGAAGAAGAAATAGATTATAAATTGTTTACAGCGCAAGTGGCTTTTTTGTTTCACGCTAAGGTTTTACAAGATTACATTACTGTTGATGTGGGACCAATGATTCAATACAATAGCGAATTGGAATTAAAAGATGACAACCACGAAAACTACATTATTGGAAGCTATAACAATCTTTTAGCTAAAGATATCACAGGAATTTCACAGTTTAATGTCAATGGAGCAGTAGGAGCTACAGCAGGCTTTAAAGGGTTTAAGTTAAGAGCGCAATACATTTATGGGTTTACAAACATGCTCAATAAACTTAATAACAATAATGATTTAGACACAACAGGAGGAAACAACAAGTTTAAAGGAAACCAGTCTATGCTTGCCTTTACAGCTATTATTGTCTTCTAAACGATAAAGAATAAAATAAAAAAGCGAGTTGTTACAACTCGCTTTTTTTTACTTTAAATTATTGGTAAGGTTTTGTATACGTTGTACAGTTTCGTTTTTACCTATCATGTAAATAATATCAAACACATCAGGTCCTTGTAAAGCACCAACAAGAGCTAGTCGTAAAGGCATCATTACTTTTCCAAAACCAATATTGTTTGAAGTTATCCAACCTTTTACAACGGTTTGAAGGTTTTCAACTGTAAAATCATCAACAGATTCTATAACAAGAATAAGTTCTTTCATTAAGTCTAATGAATCTTCTTTCCATGCTTTTTTAGCTGATTTTTCATCATATTCAGTAGGAGTTACAAAGAAAAAATGACTCAAATCCCAAAAATCACTCACAAAAGTGGCACGTTCTTTAATTAATCCTATTGCTAGTTCAATATACTGTGTGTCAATTTCAGATAATTCAGCTTTAGAATTTTTAAACGTAACAGCTAAATCATAGTTGTCTTGTTCTTGCATATAATGGTGGTTAAACCATTTGGTTTTATCAGGATCAAAACGTGCACCAGCTTTATTAACTTTAGCTAAATCAAACGCTTGAGTTAAGTTTTCTAAAGAGAAAATTTCTTGCTCTGTTCCTGGATTCCAACCTAAAAAGGCTAAAAAGTTTACCACAGCTTCAGGAAAATAACCATCTTCTTTATAACCTCTAGATACATCTCCAGTATTTGGGTCTTTCCATTCTAAAGGAAACACAGGAAAGCCTAATTTATCTCCATCACGCTTGCTTAATTTTCCTTTTCCGGTTGGTTTTAAAATTAAAGGTAAATGAGCAAATTCTGGAGCTTCCCATCCAAAAGCATCATAAAGTTGAATATGTAAAGCAAGAGAAGGTAACCATTCTTCACCACGAATAACATGAGTGATTTCCATTAAATGATCATCTACAATATTTGCTAAGTGATAAGTTGGCATACCATCAGCTTTAAATAATACCTTATCATCTAAAATATTAGTGTCTATCTTAATATCACCACGAATAATATCTTTTAGATGAAGTGTCTCATCTTGAGGCGATTTAAAACGAATCACATAATCGTCTCCAGCTTCTAATTTTGCGTTTACTTCATCTTCAGAAAGTGATAAAGAGTTACTCAATTTTAGCCTGTTATGCCAATTATAGATAAAGGTTTTGCCTTTAGCCTCGTGGTCTTTTCTATGAAAATCTAATTCTTCAGCAGTATCAAACGCATAATAAGCTTTTCCCTCAGCAATTAATCTGTCAGCATATTCTTTATATAAATGTTTGCGTTCGCTTTGTCTGTAAGGACCAAATTTTTCATTCTTTTCTGGACCTTCATCAAAAGGAATTCCGCACCATTCAAGAGATTTTACAATATAGTCTTCAGCACCTTCAACATAACGGTTTTGGTCAGTATCTTCAATACGTAATACAAAAGTACCATTGTGTTTTTTGGCAAATAAGTAGTTAAAAAGTGCAGTTCTTACACCTCCAATATGTAAAGGTCCTGTTGGGCTTGGTGCAAATCGCACACGAACGTTTTTTGACATTGTTTTTAGTTTATGGCTGCAAAGATAGACTAGAGCAGAAGAAAGAACAAAGAAAATAGAATAAAGAGAAAGATAATGCACAACAGTCTCTTTTCTATCTTCTTTTTTCTCTTCTCTTTTTAAGAAATCATTTCACGTGGAACACGTTTATTCATAATTTTAAACCAAAGTGGAGGCAGCATTGCCAAAACCATTGAGGTTGGATAACCATAAGGCATTTGCGGACTCTCATCATGGCAATCTAAAACTTGATATTTTTTAGAAGATTTAAAATGATGATCGCTATGTCTTGTGAGTTCATAAAGCACAATTCTTCCAATAACATGGTTGGAGTTCCAGGAATGAATTTCTTTAACGCGCTCGTATCTGCCAGATTTAGTTTTTAATCGTAGCAATCCATAGTGTTCAATATAGTTAACCGTTTCAAGAAGTATAAAACCTATAATTGCTGCCGAAAACGCAAATATTAAACCTAAAGTTCCAAACAACGCAAACATTGTAAATAAATAGCCTGTTTGAAGCAAAATGTACCAAAACATGTCATTTTTTGCTGAAAAGAACCCTTTTTTGCCGTTTTTTAGCAATTTTAGTTGAATGTTCCATGCATTGCCATATTGTCTAAATACTGAAGTAATCCAAAAAGAATATACGCTTTGATTGTATCTTGCTGTAGCAGGATCTTCAGGAGTTGCTGCATGCAAATGATGTCCAAAATTGTGTTCAATATAAAAATGCATATACAATGAAGGTAACAACAAGGCTTTTCCAATAAAACGCTCGTTGGTGGATTGTCTGTGACCAAGTTCATGAGCCACATTTATACCATTAACTCCCAAAACAATACCAACAGAGAGTATTAAACCTACAAATTCATAAGTTTCAATTGTTGAGGTTGTCGCTTCATAAATTCCAAAGAAGAGTAGGCCATATACCAAAGGAAGATTAAGATACAGTAACCAATCAAAAAGTTTACGTTTTAGTTTACTATCAACTTCTTGTGAAGATAAATTATGCGTATCAACAGGAAACACTAGTTCTAGCAAAGGAATAATGACAAAGGCAAAAACAGGAGTTAAGTAAGAAAAATATCCTTTTAAGTAGATGCCAATACACGCAACAATTGGAATTGAAAAAGCAGCTAAGTATTTAAAATCTTTCATAACAAAAGCAAAATGTTAGTCTTAAATTTAATACATCTTCTCGAAATTAACAGAATCTTACCAAAATTTAAGCATTTACAGACCAAAATAAATTTTATATTAGTAAGTTATTTAACCGTATGGCAAGTCATTTTAAAGAAATACAAGCTAAGCTAGAGCAATTTATTAGGCGATTTTACACTAATGAGTTGTTAAAAGGCATTATTTTATTTTTTGCCATTGGCTTGTTGTATCTTTTATTTACCCTTTTTGTTGAATATGTACTTTGGTTGAACCCTACAGCACGAACTGTTTTATTTTGGTTGTTTGTTGCGGTAGAGATTGGACTTTTTGCAAAGTTCATTGCCATTCCTTTAGCGAAACTGTTTAAACTTCAAAAAGGTATTAACTATGAAGACGCTTCAAAAATTATAGGAAACCATTTTCCTGAAGTAAATGATAAGTTGCTTAACGTGCTTCAGCTAAAACAGCATGCTGCAGACTCTGAATTACTATTGGCTAGTATTGAACAAAAATCTGCCGAATTGAGCCCAATTCCGTTTAAATTGGCAGTTAATTTCAAGAAAAACGCCAAATATCTAAAATATGCAGCCATACCAATTGCTATTTTGTTGCTCTCTTACGCAACAGGAAAACTAAATTGGTTTAGCGATAGCTATGAACGTGTGGTGAATTACAATGTGGCGTATGAGCCACCTGCACCTTTTCAGTTTTTTGTTGTTAATGAAGATTTAAATGCTATTGAAAACAAAGATTTTAAACTTCTGGTTTCTACTATAGGAAAAGTAATCCCTGAAAACGCTCAAATAAAATACAACAACGAAACTTATTTTTTACAGCAAACAGCTCCAGGACAATTTGAGTATGTGTTTACCCAACCAAAAGATAAAATAGAATTTAATTTATCGGCAAATAATGTTAACTCTAAAACATATAGTTTAAATGTGGTAAACATCCCTAAGCTGGTGAATTTTGAAATGGTTTTAGATTATCCTTCGCATACCAAAAAAGCTGATGAAACCCTTAAAAGTACAGGTTCTACAACAGTTCCAGAAGGGACTAACGTTACTTGGAAAGTCAATACTAAGTCCACAAATACAGTAGCACTCTACGCGCAAGATACTATACAGTTTAAGCCTTTAGACAATGGAAATTTTGAAGCTAATAAACGCTTGTACAACAATTTAGAGTACAGTATTAGCACAAGTAATGATGCGTTGAAAGATTACGAAAATTTAGCGTTTTCAATTAATGTGATTAAAGACGATTATCCTGAGTTAACATTAAAGGTTGAAAAAGATTCAATTGATAACCAATCCTTGTATTTTTTCGGACAGGTTAGTGACGATTATGGATTGAGCAAACTGCAGTTGGTGTATTACCCTTCAAATGATGATAGTGATAAAAAGACCGAAACTATTCCTGTTAGCTCATCTAATTTTGACGAGTTTGTAAGTGCGTTCCCAAACCAACTACAACTTACCGAAGGTGTCGATTATGATCTATATTTTCAGGTGTTTGATAACGATGCAATCCATAATTACAAAAGCACTAAAAGTTCGGTGTTTAGTTATAGAAAGTTGACTAAAGATGAAGAAGAGCAAAAGCAATTAGAGGAGCAAAACGAAACCATAAAAGACTTAAACAATTCTTTTGAAAAACTGAAAGATCAGGATAAGAAACTCGAAGAAATTTCAAAAAATCAAAAGGAAAAAGAAGAGCTCAATTTCAACGATAAAAAGAAACTCGAAAACTTTTTAAAACGTCAAAAAGAGCAGGAGCAATTGATGCAAAACTTCAATAAAAAACTTCAAGATAACCTTGAGGAATTTCAAAATGAAGAACAAGATCAATTTAAAGAAGACCTTCAAAAACGTTTAAACGAAAACGAGCAACAACTTAAGGAAGATGAAAAATTACTTGAAGAATTAGAAAAACTTCAGGACAAAATTCAAAAGGAAGAGCTTACAGAAAAACTAGAAGAACTCGCTAAGCAAAACAAAAATAAACAACGTAGCTTAGAACAACTTTTGGAGTTGACCAAGCGCTATTATGTGGCTAAAAAAACCGAGAAACTTCAAAAGGAATTAGAAAATCTTGCTGAAGAACAAGATAAATTATCTAAGCAAGATGAAGAAAACACTAAAGAAGCTCAAGATGAATTAAATAAAGCTTTTGAAGAGTTTCAAGAAGAGTTAGAGGAGTTAAAAAAGGAAAACGAAGACCTTAAAAAACCATTTGCTATTCCTGATGATAAAGCTACTGAAGAAAGCATTAAAAAAGACCAGCAAGAAGCTTCTGAACAATTAGAGCAGCAAGAACAAAACGAACAACAAGGCGATAAACAAAACTCGCAAGAAAACCAAAATAACGCACAGCAAAGCCAAAAGAAAGCTTCAGAAAAAATGAAGCAAATGAGTGCAAAAATGATGCAGTCTATGATGTCTGGTAGTGGAGAGCAGCTTTCGGAAGATGCGGCAATGCTTCGTCAAATTTTAGACAACTTAGTGCTGTTTTCATTCGATCAAGAAAATTTAATGAATCAGTTTAGAAGCATCGACATTAACCATAATCAATATGGCAAGCACTTGCGCAAACAGAACACTTTAAGAGAACATTTTGAACATATTGACGACAGTTTATTTGCGCTTTCACTGCGTCAACCAATGCTTTCCGAACAAGTAAATAAGCAAATTACCGATGTGTTTTTTAACATCGATAAGTCTATGTCTCAGCTTTCGGAAAATCAAATTTATCAAGGTGTTTCCACGCAGCAATACACTATAACAGCAACAAATGAGTTGTCAAGTTTTTTAAGCGATGTTTTAGATAATATGGAAGCCCAAATGAATTCCTCTTCTGGTCAAGGTTCAGGACAAGGTTCTGGTCAATCAGGAAGTGGCGGACAAGAAATGCAATTACCAGATATTATTAAGAGTCAAGAGGAACTTAATAAAGAAATGGAAGAAGGCATGAAAAAAGGAGAGAAAGGAAAATCTAAAGAAGGCGATGAGGGTAAAGAAGGAAATGAAGGGAAGGAAGGTGACCAAGGCAAACAAAACGGAAGTCAACAAGGTAGTCAAGAAGGCGATGGCGAAGGGAATAGTGAAGAGTTAAATGGTGAGTTGTTTAGAATTTATCAGCAACAGCAACAATTAAGGCAAGCGCTACAAGATAAGCTAGCTAAAGACGGTTTACAAGGACAAGGAAAAGATTTGTTGGAGAAAATGGAAGAGATTGAATTGGACTTATTAAACAAAGGATTCACCAATCAAACCTTGCAAAAAATGATGGACTTACAGCATCAATTATTAAAGTTAGAAGATGCTACATTTACTCAAGGTCAGGATAATAAACGAAAATCTGAAACTAACGACAAACAGTTTAATAACACCACTACAGACCAAATTCCAAAGGCTAAAGAATATTTTAATACTACTGAAATTTTAAACCGACAAGCATTACCTTTGCACCAAGTTTATAAAAAGAAAGTTCAAGAGTACTTTAAAAAATCAGATGATTAGTTTTAACTACGAAACCCAGTTTCAATTATCCAATGAAACCATTTTTGAACAATGGATAAAAGAAACGATACAAAACGAAGGTTGCAGCTTAGGAGATATCAATTACATATTTTGTGACGATGACTATTTGCATAAAATTAATGTAGAATTTTTGGATCACGATACGCTAACTGATATTATTAGCTTCGACTATTCGGTAGGAAAACACCTATATGGCGATATTTATATTTCCGTAGAAAGAGTAGAAGATAACGCAAAGGATTTTAAAGTAGATTTTGATGTAGAATTGTCTAGAGTGATAATTCATGGTATACTTCATTATTGTGGTTATAAAGATAAGACCGATGAAGATGCCAAGGTAATGCGAGCAAAGGAAGAACAGTACATGAAGGTATTGGTTGATTTACAATAATTTCGCTGTATATTTGCATCCCAAAATTTTGAACAGAATCTAAATTGTTTCACGTGGAACACTATGAGTTTATTTAAAGATACATATGATGTTATAGTTGTAGGAGCAGGTCATGCAGGTAGTGAAGCTGCTGCTGCTGCTGCCAATATGGGTGTAAAAACTTTATTGGTAACTATGAACCTTCAAAACATTGCACAAATGTCTTGTAATCCCGCAATGGGAGGAATTGCTAAAGGTCAAATTGTAAGAGAGATTGATGCGCTTGGAGGTTATAGTGGTATTGTTAGCGACCGTACAGCTATTCAGTTTAAAATGCTTAACAAATCAAAAGGACCTGCAATGTGGAGTCCACGTGTTCAAAGTGACCGAATGCGTTTTGCTGAAGAGTGGAGAAACCTGTTAGAGCAAACTCCTAATTTAGATTTTTATCAAGAGATGGTGTCTGGTTTGTTAATGGAAGGAGATAAAGTTGTTGGTGTAAAAACATCTTTAGGTTTAGAAATTAAAGCTAAAAGCGTTGTGCTAACTAATGGTACTTTCTTAAACGGACTTATCCATATTGGAGATAAAAATTTTGGAGGAGGAAGAGCAGGTGAACGCGCTGCAACAGGAATTACTGAACAGCTGGTTGATTTAGGTTTTGATTCTGGCAGAATGAAAACAGGAACACCTCCTCGTGTTGATGGACGTTCATTAGATTATTCAAAAATGGTAGAGCAACCTGGAGATGATAATCCTGATAAGTTTTCGTACTTAGATATTACAAAACCATTAACACAACAACGTTCTTGTCACATGACATATACAAGTCCTGAAGTTCATGATTTGCTACGAGAAGGTTTTGATAGGTCGCCAATGTTTAATGGTAGAATTAAAAGTTTAGGACCTCGTTATTGTCCTTCAATTGAAGATAAAATAAATCGTTTTGCAGATAAAGATCGTCATCAATTATTTGTTGAACCAGAAGGTTGGAATACTGTTGAGGTGTATGTAAATGGGTTTTCTACATCACTGCCAGAAGATGTTCAATTTAAAGCATTGAGTTCGGTTGCAGGTTTTGAAAACGTAAAATTCTTTAGACCAGGTTATGCTATAGAATACGATTATTTTCCACCAACGCAATTAAAGCACACGCTAGAAACTAAGCTCGTAAGTGGTTTATATTTTGCAGGACAAATTAATGGAACCACAGGTTACGAAGAAGCTGCGTCGCAAGGGTTAATGGCAGGAATAAATGCTGCTTTAAAAGTTCAAGAAAAGGATGCTTTTACCTTAAGTAGAAGTGAAGCCTATATAGGTGTTTTGGTTGACGATTTAATTACAAAAGGTACTGAAGAGCCTTATAGAATGTTTACCTCAAGAGCTGAATACAGAACGCTACTTAGACAAGATAATGCCGATTTTAGATTAACTCCAAAATCATTTGAGATTGGTTTAGCAACTCAAGAACGCATGAAGCAGATGGAAAACAAGAAGGAGCAATCTGAAGCTTTTGTGTCGTTTTTTAGAGAAACTAGTGTAAAGCCTGAAGAAGCAAATCCTGTACTTGAAGCTAAAGATTCTTCGTTGATGAAACAGTCAGATAAGATGTTTAAAATCTTTTCAAGACCAAATATTACTATTGAAGACATGCGTCAATTTGAAGCTGTTGAAGCATACATCCAAGAACATAATTTGAATAATGAAGTGATTGAACAAGCCGAAATTCAAATTAAATATTCAGGATACATAGAGAAAGAAAAGAACAATGCTGATAAATTAAATAGGCTAGAAGGGATTAAAATTCCAGCTAATTTTGACTATTCTAAACTTAAATCTATGAGTATGGAAGCAAGAGAAAAATTGAATAAAATTCAGCCTGTAACCATATCTCAAGCTTCAAGAATTAGTGGAGTTTCTCCTAGTGATATTTCGGTGCTTTTAGTTTATATGGGTAGATAGAATGAGAGAAATTGTATTAAAACAACATATTTCTATTGTATCAAAAGTTATATTCTTAATTCCTTTCTTGTTTGTATCTGTTGTTTTATCAATTTTCCACCCTATGTTTTCTTTTGCAATTATCATAGGAGCTTTGCTTTTTGTATTTAATTATGACTACTTGATAAAAGCGAATTTTGACAGTTATATTAGGTTTGGTTTTTTCAATTTAAGGCTTGTCAAACTTAAGATAAAAATCATTCAACCAGAATATATTTCATTGTTTAAGCAGCGATATAAAACAGTAATGGGTTTTGGTTTTCACACGCCTTTTGGTGAAGATAAGTTTGAAATGTATTCAATTAAATTTTTTAATAAAGAAGGAAATCAAACCGTTTTTAAATCTTTTAATAAAGCTGAAGTTTTAACTTTAGGTAAAGATTTATCTAACATGCTAAATGTTGAATTGTATAATACTTTAATTTAAGTTCCACGTGGAACACTTTTATTAATTTCTTTATTTTGTCATTCTGAACTTGATTCAGAATCTATTTTAAAATGAATAAAAAACCAACATATTTAACTGTAAAAGACCATTCGGTTTCTGGTGAAGATTTTCAATTAGTGCATAATCAAGAATTGGATATGTTGGAAACAATTCCTCAACCTAGTGCAAATACACTTTCTGAATATTACAAAAGTGAAGACTATATTTCGCATACCGATTCTAAAAGAAATTGGTTTGAAAAAGCATATCATTTTGTAAGAGGAATGGCTTTGAAACGAAAATTAACGTTGATTAATTCGTTTCCAGTTTCAGGAAAAATTATTTTAGATGTTGGTTGTGGTACAGGAGATTTTTTGCAAACCGCAAAAAACAATTCTTGGAATGTTTATGGTATTGAACCAAACGAAAAGGCAAGAGCGATTGCAAATTCAAAAACAAAAAATCAAGTTTTTGATACTAATACTTTGCAGGAATTTGAATCAGGAACTTTTGATGTTATTACACTTTGGCATGTACTTGAACATTTACCAAATTTAGAAACCGAAATACAAAACTTAAACAGACTTTTAAAACCCGAAGGAAGACTTGTAATAGCAGTTCCAAATTTTAAAAGTTATGATGCAAAACATTACAATGCATTTTGGGCAGCTTATGATGTGCCTAGACATCTTTGGCATTTTTCGCAAACATCAATCTCAAAATTATTTTCAAAAAACAATTTAGAAATTGAAAAAACCTTGCCAATGACATTTGATGCATTTTATGTAAGCTTACTTTCTGAGCAATATAAATCAGGATCCAAAAATCCATTAACAGCTTTTTGGGTAGGATTACAATCTAATTTAAAAGCAAAACGCACTGGAGAGTATTCTTCGCTTATTTATGTGCTTAAAAAGAGCTAAAACGCATTTTAAGGCGTTTTAAGCGTTTTTGTTATTTGTGTCCTTGTCGTTTATTGGCCTTTTTTTAAATCGTTATTACACGCTTTTATATAAAGCCGTTTTTTATAACTAAAATGAATTAATCGTTAATGAAGTATTATTTTTATTAATATGTTCATTTTTTAAGATTTCAGGTCTCAACTTTATTACATTTGCAAAAAATTAAAAACTTTAAAAAATGAAATACCTAGTTTTAATACTTGTAGCAGCGTTAAGTTTTTCTTCTTGTCAAGAACAACAAAAATTAGCTTTTATTGATAACGGAAAAGTAATTAATGAATATCAAGAAAAAATTGATTTAGAGAAAAAGTACGAGCAAAAAGATTTAGCTTTTCAAAAAAGAAGAGATAGTATGATTAGTAATTATCAATTAGAGTTAAAAGAAGCTCAATTAAAAGCTAAAAATATGTCTCAGGCTAATCTTCAAAAATTATCTCAAGAAATTCAGCAAAAAGAACAGTTGTTAACTCAAAGAATTCAAATGGAGCAACAACAAATGCAAAAAGCATTTCAAACTGATATTGATTCATTAATCGTTAAAGTAAAAAACTTTGTAAACGATTATGGTAAAAAGAACCAATATTCTTACATTTTTGGAACTAGCGATACTGCAGCAAGTGTACTTTATGGTTCAGAAGATCTTTCTCAAACAATTATTGATGCGTTAAACGCAGATTATAAAAAAGAAGAGTAAGCGACTAAAATAATTTTGACATAACAAACGTTATTGTAAAGCTAGATGGATTCCGTCTAGCTTTTTTAGTTTAACTACCATTCATACATCATGCAAATACGCGAGTATTTAAAAGAACCTTTTGATTATTTTGATGACAAGAAATCGAAATGGCTTTACATATTAAGTGCTATTGTATTTTCTCATTTATTCCTTATTATTTTTCAGCCTTACGGTATTTCAGAAGAAATGTCAAACCCTGTTAACAGTACGCTTAATAAGTTTTTGTTTTTCTTTTCCATTGCATTAAGTACGTTTTTAGCATTAACACTTTCACAATTCTTTTTTAGGCAACTATTTGGTTTTCAAAATATTAAAATTAAAAAATATATATTTTGGCTGTTGATTGAGGCTTTAATTTTGCTGTTTATAAACTTTGGAATGTCTTTTATTATTCCTGATTTAGGTAACGATTTTGAACAAGAACTAAACATTTGGTTTCAGGTAAAAATGTATCCTAAGCTGTTATTGATTTTAATTTTTCCTTTTTTTGGAACAGTCATTTACATAGCCATAAAACGACTTCAAACCGAAGTAAAGGAACTAGATCAGCAACTACTTACATTTAAATACAAATACGATAAAACAAAGCAAAAAGACACGTTAAACTTATTAGACGAGAACAATCAATTAGACATTGCTTTATCTATAAATGAGATTGTATACATAGAATCTAGCAATCAATATGTTGTAGTTAATTTTATAAAAAACAATACTATTAAAAAACACATTGTAAGAAATAGACTAAAACACATATTGTCTCAAACCGAAAACTTACCAATTAAACAATGTCATAGGTCGTTTGCTGTAAATTTAATTCACGTGAAACATTTAACCAGAAAAAACGGAAAAGCGTTTTTAGTGCTTAACACCAATTTTGAGTGGTTAAAAATCCCAGTTTCCAACTCTTTTTTAGAAGCTATAAAGAAGGATTTGGATAATTAATACTTTTTTATTGCTACAATTGATTTTAAAACTAGGACAATTCACTCCAAAACTGTAACAATTCACTCCAAAAGGTCGTCTAGAATATGGATTTCATCAATATTTGAAATTATTTTGCGTTAACAAATCCATAATGTAAAAATCGATTTTTATTCTATTTCAAACCTTAATTTTATCAATCAAAAAACAGAACAAAAACTAATGAAACAATTATGTTTAGTCCTTTTCCTATTTACTAGCTTATGGTGTCAAGCACAGGAACAATACAGTATTAGCGGTACCATTAAAGATCTTACTAATGGAGAAACGCTTTTAGGGGCAACCGTTTACTTAAAAGACACTAATTATGGAGCTACAACCAACGAGTATGGGTTTTTCTCTTTAACCGCTCCAAAAGGGAGTTACACTTTGGTTATTTCTTACGTTGGGTATTTGTCCGTAACCAAAGAAATAACCTTAAATGCCGATCAAAAACTAGATTTCGAGTTACAAGAATCGGCAACTGCATTAGATGAAGTAATCATTGTAGCAGAAGAATCTGAAGTAGTAAGCATTAGAAAACCACAAATGAGCGTTTCAAAACTTAATGCGCAAACCATAAAACAAATGCCAGCGGTTTTAGGAGAAGTTGATGTTGTAAAATCTATTCAATTGCTTCCTGGTGTAACCAATAATGGAGAAGGTTCAGCTGGATTTCATGTTCGTGGTGGAGCAGCAGACCAAAACCTTGTACTTTTAGACGAAGCTATAATTTATAACACGTCACATTTCTTTGGGTTTTTCTCAGTATTCAATTCAGATGCTATAAAGAACATCAAACTCTACAAAGGAGACATTCCTGCAAAGTATGGTGGTCGCGTGTCCTCTGTACTTGATGTGAGACAAAAAGATGGAAATAGCAAACAATTTGGACTTACAGGAGGTATTGGTTTAATCTCTAGTAGGCTTACAGCCGAATCGCCTTTATTTAAAGATAAAGGCTCGTTTTTAATTGCTGGTAGAGCATCTTATGCACATCTATTTATGCCACTTATTGAAAATGTAAAAGACGATAAAATTTCGTTTTACGATCTTAATCTTAAAACCAATTATGAGATTAATAAAAACAACAAGTTGTATTTGTCTGGTTATTTTGGTCGCGACGTATTTAATCTATCAAAAATTATAGAAAACAACTATGGTAACGCAACTGGTAACTTACGTTGGAATCATGTGTTTAACGATAGGCTGTTTTCAAACCTATCTTTTATTTATAGCAAATACGATTACAACATTGTGCTAGATTTTATTGAACTAGATTGGGATGCTGATATTACTAATTTTAATGTGAAATATGATTTAGGTTACTACGTAAATAATGATATTACACTCGATTTTGGTATTAGTGGATTAACCTACAATGTTAATCCCGGAGAAGTAAGACCATCTTCAGAAACATCTCCAATTAACCCTCTAAAATTAGACGAAAAACGTGCTTTTGAAGGTGCTGCTTACATAAGTGCGGAACATCAAATTTCTGATAAACTTGCCTTTAACTATGGATTACGCTACAGTACGTTTTCTAGACTTGGTGGACAAAGCATGACCAATTATGTTAACAATCAACCTGTGGTTTACAATAGCGATTTAGGAATTTACGAACGTGGTGAAGCAGAAAGCGAAACATCGTACAGCAAAAACGAAAGCATTAAAACCTTTGGTAATTTTGAACCTAGATTAGGTGTGTCTTACCAACTTAACGATGCGTCTTCCATTAAGGCGAGTTACACCAAGTCAACGCAATATTTGCATTTGCTATCCAACACGTCGTCAGTTACACCATTAGATGTTTGGACACCAAGTGGAAAATATATAAAACCTCAAATTTCCAATCAGTTTGCTATGGGTTATTACAAGAACTTTAAAGACAATACTTATGCTTTGGAGTTGGAAACCTATTACAAGCATGTTGATAATAGAATTGATTATATAGACGGTTCCGATTTAATAGGAAACAACAATATTGAAACTGAAATATTAAATGGTGAAGCTAGAGCTTACGGTTTGGAAGTATTGCTTAGGAAAAACAAAGGCGATTTCACTGGTTGGTTAGCCTATACACTTTCAAAGTCTGAGCAACGTGCTGTTGGTGGAAATGCTGGTGGACCAGGAATTAACAATGGAGATTGGTACAACACACCTTATGATCGTACTCATGATATTTCTTTAACAGGAGTTTATAAGCTGAATGACAAGTGGAGTTTCAGTTCAAATTTTGTGTTTCAAACAGGACGTCCTGTAACGTATCCTAATGGGCAGTACAACTACGAAGGGTTATCAGTTGCAACCTATTCAAACAGAAACGAAGACCGTTTACCTGCTTATCACAGATTAGACGTTTCTGCAATTTATAAACCAAACAGAAATCCCGATAAACGCTGGAAATCAGAATGGGTTTTTGGTATTTACAATCTGTACAGCCGAAAAAATGCAGCCTCAATTAGTTTTAGTCAAAATAGGGAAACAGGCTTAAACGAAGCGTCTAGAATTTCCATTTTTGGCATCATTCCTTCAGTAACTTATAACTTTAAATTTTAATTCCATGAAACGATATATATTAATAGTATTTACACTAGGTTTTTTATTGACGTCTTGCGAAGACACTATAGACGTAGATGTTCCAACAGCACAAGCCAGATTAGTGGTAGAAGCCTCATTAGATTGGGAAAAAGGCACGACAGGAAATGTGCAGTCCATTTCATTGAGTATGTCAACACCGTTTTTTGATACAAACCAAGACACTAGTGTTACAGGAGCAATTGTAACTGTTACTAATGAAGACTCTGGAGAGGTTTTTCCTTTTGATGACAACAATGATGGCACCTATTCAACAAGTACTTTTGTTCCTATTTTAAATAATACGTATCACCTAGAAATTGTTTATGATGGTGAAACGTATGAAGCAACTGAAACCTTGATGTCGGTTTCAGATATTAATGAAGTTAATCAAAGCATTGAAGGCGGATTTGACGACGAGTTACTAGAACTCAATTTATACTTTACAGATCCTGCTAATATTGAAAACTTCTACCTAATAAAGTATGATGTTGAAGGTGATTTGTTTCCGTATTTAGAAGATGTGTCTGATGAATTTACTGATGGTAACGAAATTCATGATTTCCTTGAAAAAGACGATGATGAAGACAGTGAAGAAACGCCTTTTGAAGCAGGAGATGTGGTTAATATTAGCCTTTACGGAATTTCTGAGCAGTACTACAACTTTATACGTTTGTTAATTGAGCAACATGGTAGTCAAGGCGACCCATTTAGCTCTACAGCAGCTTTAATAAGAGGAAATTGTATTAACCCAACCAACCCAGATAATTATGCGTTTGGGTACTTTAGGGTTACTGAAGTAGATACTGCTACTTATACTTTTGAATAAAAAATAAAAGCCAGCAATTAGCTGGCTTTTTTATGTAATAAACGTGTGAGTTTTATTGATAAGTCGGTTAAAATAATTTTGGCATTTCCGTTTCGTTCTATATGATATATAGCATCTTGCAGCTCGTTGGAAATATCCATAATGTTATTACCATGAACAAAAGGCGCAAACTTTTCTAGCTTAAAACTTTCTGATTTTGGCTCAACAAAAACAAGCTCTTGTGCATTATAATTTAACAATAAAGCTTGCCTAAAATAGTCCATACAAAAATGTAAAAACTGCTTTTGGGTCTCACGACCAGTTTTGGCAATAGTTTCACTCCAAGAAATCAAATCGTGTATTGCGGCTTTGTTTCCTTTGGCTTTAAATGCCGAACGAATCCAATATACAAACCATTCTTCAAACTGAATGTCTTCAGAATCGTGATACACTAAATCACAAGCTTTGTTGTAATTACCATTAGCTTGATGTGCAATTTTAGTAGCATCTGCTTCGGCAATATCAAACTGTTGTAGTAGTGCGTTTTTAATATCCAATTCAGCTAATGGCGGAAAATGTAGCACTTGACAACGTGATAAAATGGTATTTATAATTTGCTCTTCGTCTTCAGCAATAAGAATAAAAATGGTTTTTTCTGGTGGTTCCTCAATAAGCTTAAGCAACTTATTAGCAGCCGAAGTATTCATTTTTTCAGCCATCCAGATAATCATCACTTTGTAACCGCCTTCATAAGATTTTAAGGCTAAAGATTTTACAATATCTTGTGCCTCATCAACACCTATTTGACCTTGCTTGTTTTCAATTCCTAGTTTTTTGTACCAATCAAATAAATTGCCATAAGGTTGCTCTTTTAACAATTCTCGCCATTCTTCTAAAAAATGAGACGAAACAGGGTGTTTTTTCACCTTATCATTAGCAGCAACAGGAAAAGCAAAATGCAAATCAGGATGCGAATAGTTTTTAAACTTTAAATTACAAGCATCATTTCCGCCTGTGTTTTCACCATTTAAGTTTTTACACAAAATATATTGCGCATAGGCAATAGCCATTGGTAAAGCACCACAACCCTCTGGTCCAACAAACAATTGCGCATGCGAGATACGACCATTGTCGGCACTTGTGGTTAAATGGTTTTTAATATGTTCTTGCCCTATAACTTCTGTAAACAACATATCAGCAAATATATGTTTTTTAATACTTCTTTTAAGATGAAATCGTTTTCGTTGAAAAACCGATTTTTTGGAGTAATTTAATTAACTACATTTGTGCTATTAGGATATAAAATAAACAACCAATGAAAACAATAAACGACTTCAATTTTGAAAACAAAACAGCTTTAATTCGTGTAGATTTTAATGTGCCTTTAAACGACGCTTTTGAGGTAACAGATACCACAAGAATTGTATCAGCTAAACCTACAATTATTAAAATTTTAGAAGATGGAGGAAGCTGTGTGTTAATGTCGCATTTAGGAAGACCAAAAGGTGTTCAAGAAGAGTTTTCATTAAAGCATATTGTTGACAAAGTTTCAGAAACCATAGGTGTTGCTGTAAAATTTGTGCCTGATTGTGTTGGAGCAGAGGCAGAGGAAGTTGTAAAAAACCTTCAACCAGGAGAAGTGGTGCTGTTAGAGAATTTACGTTTTTATGCTGAGGAAACAGCTGGTGACAAGGCGTTTGCTGAGCAATTGTCTAAACTAGGAGACATTTATGTAAACGATGCTTTTGGTACTGCGCATAGAGCGCATGCTTCAACAACTATTGTGGCTGAGTTTTTCCCTGAAAATAAATGCTTTGGTAGTTTATTAGCTAAAGAAATTGAAAGTATTGATAAAGTAATGACGTCTGGTGAAAAACCAGTTTTAGCAGTACTTGGAGGCGCAAAAGTATCTTCAAAAATTACCATTATAGAAAATATTTTAGATAAAGTTGACCACTTAATAATTGGTGGTGGTATGACATTTACCTTTGTTAAAGCTCAAGGCGGAAGCGTAGGAGATTCTATTTGTGAAGATGATAAAATGGAGTTAGCCTTAGATATTTTAAAACAAGCCAAATCAAAAGGTGTTCAAATTCATTTACCTGTTGATGTGCTTGCTGCAAATGCATTTAGTAATACTGCCGAAACACAAATTATGGATGTAACTAAAATCCCTGACGGTTGGCAAGGTCTTGATGCTGGACCAAAATCATTAGAAAACTTCAAAGAGGTTGTTTTACAGTGTAAAACTATTTTATGGAATGGACCTTTAGGTGTATTTGAAATGGAAACCTTCTCTAAAGGAACTATTGCTTTAGGCGATTATATTGCTGAAGCTACTAAAAATGGTGCCTTTTCGCTTGTTGGTGGAGGAGACTCAGTTGCTGCTGTAAAACAATTTGGGTTCGAAGACAAAGTAAGTTATGTAAGTACTGGAGGTGGAGCTATGCTAGAAAGCTTAGAAGGAAAAACCTTACCAGGTATTGCTGCTATTTTAGAATAACACAGTTTTTTACTGTACATTGAGTTTCTGTTAAAAAAGTATTGCTATCTTTCATTTTAGATAAAAAAATACGATTTTAGCTTATCTGCCGTTGGTAGATAAATACATGTTTTCGATGAAACCTAAACTAAAAACCCTAACACTAGGCGCATTGTTGTTGTGTGCTATTTGTTTTTCCCAAGAAAAGGCTAAAACAAAAACCACAAAAGACACTTTGGTTAAAACAACTGAAAAAGTAATAGATTCGGTTGTAGATGGAAAAACTATTCCTATAAAACCCATTTCTCCTGTACAAGATTCATTATCCATAAAAGAGCTTAAAGATCATGAATTAGCATTGGAACTTGACGAAAAATGGCTAGAGGAATTGTACAGTAACACGCTGTTTGATACCATTTATAAAACGGTTTCTGAACTAGATTACAAAGACATTGATTTCCCTGAACTTTCAACAGACACGCTTAAAGCAAGATTAGCAAAGCTAAACGCCAGAACACCTTTTAATGTTGAATATAATACGTCGTTAGAGAGTGTTATTAAACGCTTTTTAAAATACCGACGAAACTCTTTTGAAAGACTCATGGGATTAAGCCATTATTATTTCCCAATGTTTGAAGCAGAGTTTGATAACTACAACATTCCTTTGGAAATGAAATATCTTTCCATTGTAGAATCAGCTTTAAAACCCAGAGCAAAATCTAGAGTAGGAGCAACAGGTTTATGGCAGTTTATGTTTGCCACAGGAAAGCAATATGGGTTAGATGTAAGTAGTTATGTAGACGAACGTAGCGACCCAATAAAATCAACAAAATCTGCTGCTACTTATCTTTCAAAATTATATGAAATTTTTGGTGATTGGGATTTAGCTTTAGCAGCCTACAACTCAGGACCAGGAAACGTTTCAAAAGCGATTAGACGTTCTGGAGGTTATGAAAACTATTGGAATATAAGACATAATCTTCCTCGTGAAACAGCAGGTTATGTTCCCGCGTTTTTAGCTACAATGTACATTTTTGAGTTTGCTGAAGAACATGGTTTTAAACCAGAAAAACCTCAGTTTCATTATGTAGAAACTGATACTATAAGAGTAAAGCAAATGATAACGCTCGATCAGGTTTCTGAAGTTACTCAAGTGCCAATTGAAGAGCTTCAGTTTTTAAACCCTTCCTATAAATTAGACATCATACCGCATATTGAAGGTAAAGATTATTACTTGCGCCTTCCAAGGCAAGCAGTTGGATCTTTTGTGGCTAACGAAGAGCAAATTTATGGTTATGCAAAAGCTGAATTTGACAAAAGAGAAAAACCTTTACCACAGTTTTTTAACGCAGATACCAAAACAGTATATCGAGTTAAAAGTGGTGATTACCTAGGAAAAATTGCGAGAAAATTTGGAGTAAGAGTTAGTCAAATAAAGCAATGGAATGGTTTAAGAAGTAATAATTTAAGAATAGGACAACGCTTAACAATATACCCTCGAAACCCTTCGGTTTCAAGTAGCCCAAAGCCTACCACAACAGTTACTAAAACGATAGATGTTGCTAATAAAAAGACCTACAAAGTTCAAAAAGGAGACTCTTTGTGGAGTATTTCTCAAAAATTTCCTGGAATTTCTGTTCAAAATATTAAAGATTGGAACGGTATTAGTGGTACAAAGTTGAAAATAGGAATGACTCTTATAGTTTCAAACTAAAAAAACTAAAGTTACACAATGAAAAAACTAACCACATTAGCACTACTTTTATTTGTTGTCCTAGTAGGATGCGATGAAAAAAACTCTAAAGGACAACGTATTGTTCCAAGTTCGTCAGGAAACATCAATGAACTTTTGGTTGTTGCCGACAATTTATTATGGGAAGACAGTGTTGGAGAAAGCATTAGAGGCATACTAGCTGCTCCAGTACACGGTTTGTCTCAAGACGAACCACTGTTTTCTATTAGTCAAATGCCTACTCAGGTATTTTCTGGTTTTACAACAAAAAACAGAACTATTTTAAAAATTGAAAAAGGCAAAGCTGCAGGATCTAAAATTGCACATGATGTATTTGCAAAGCCACAAACCGTTATTGTTGTTTCTGGTCAAACAGATGCTGAAATTATTGAGCAATTAGAAACTAATGCTGATAAAATTGTTGATGCCTTTAAAAAGGAGGAAATTAAAGAAAAACAACGACGAATTAATCTTTCGCTTTTCGACTCAAAACCTATAGAGGATAAGTTGGGAGTGTCTATTAAATTTCCATCAGTTTATAGAATTGCTACAGCAACAGACGATTTCTTTTGGATTCGTAAAGACATCCAAACAGGAAATATGGATTTAATGATATATGAAGTACCTCTTAATCGTATAAGAAAAGGCGATAGTGCAGTAATTGATATTGTAAGGATGCGAGATTCTATTGGAGAAAAACACATTCAAGGACGATTGGAAAACACACACATGATTACCGAAAAGGCGTATGCTCCTTACATTTTTGAAACCATTATTGACAATAAACCTACAATAGAAACAAAAGGTATTTGGGAAGTTAAAAACGACTTTATGTCTGGACCATTTATCAATTATGCTATTGAAGATGAAATTAACAAAAGATATATTGTAGTTGAAGGTTATGTTTTTGCGCCTTCAATAAATAAAAGAGATTACATCTTTGAACTAGAATCGATAATACGATCCACAAAAATCAAATAAGAAAAAAGCCAACATTTAAGTTGGCTTTTTTTATTAGAATATATCAAGTTTATTCTTTCTTGTCGGAAGGTGTTTTTTCGTCTTCTTTACTGGCATCTTTAAATTCTTTAATACCACTTCCTAAACCTCTCATAAGTTCAGGGATTTTTTTACCACCAAATAATAATAATACCACTACAACTATTAAAACAATTTGCCATGGTCCTGGAGCTAAAAATATACTTGCTGCTATCATAACATTTTAATTTGAATTGCAAATTTAATAATTAAAGTTCAATTTAAGCGTTTAAAAGCAAACTTTAAGAAATAGCATTATAACTTGCGTTTATTTTAATTAATTTTGCTTTGCAATGGCTAAAAAAAAGAAAGAAAAAAAATTCGCTAAAAAACTGCTTCACAAGTATAGGCTAGTTATTTTAAACGAGGATACTTTTGAAGAACGTTTTGCTATAAAACTAACAAGACTTAATGTTTTTGTTATTGTAGCGCTTTCAACAATATTATTAATTACAGGAACCATTCTTTTAATAGCATTTACCTCCTTAAGAGAGTACATACCTGGTTACTCTTCAACAGCATTAAAAAAGCAAGCTACTGAGCTTAATTATAAAACTGATTCGTTACAGCAAGTGATTCATATGAATGAACGCTATTTCGAGTCTATTAAAAAAGTGCTTACAGGAGATGTAAAAACGGTCGATTTCAATAAAGATTCTATTATTGAAGCTGTAAACAAAGACCTTAATGATATAAACTTAACACCTAGTAAAGAAGACTCTCTATTAAGAGAAAGAGTAGATAAAGAAGATAAGTATAATCTATTTGAATCTGCTATTTCTGCATCAAATTTTGTATTGTTTCCTCCTGTTAACGGAACAATTTCTGAAGAGTATAATGTAAAGGACAAACACTATGCTGTAGATATAGTTGTTGCAAAAGACACACCTGTTAAAGCCACTGCTGATGGTACAGTTATTTTTGCTGAATGGACAGCCGAAACAGGTTATGTTGTTATTATTGAGCATACCTATGAGCTAATATCTGTTTACAAGCACAACGCATCAATAACTAAGCAACAAGGCGATTTAGTAAAAGCAGGCGAAGTTATTGCTATGGCAGGAAACACAGGACAATTTACAACAGGACCTCACCTTCATTTTGAACTTTGGAATAGAGGCTATCCAGTAAACCCAACTAATTTTATCGATTTTAAGTAATGTTTTCAATAAAATCTGCACTTGCAAAACCGTTTGCCAAAAGAGTAAAAAAGTCGATATTAAAATGGGCTAATAACCCTATTGAAACACAAGAAAAAGTGTTTCAAGAACTAATAAGTACTGCAGCAGCTACGCAATTTGGTAAAGACCATAATTTTGTTGGAATTAATAACCACAACGATTTTGTAAAAGCGGTTCCTGTAAGAGATTATGAAGACCTAAAACCTTATGTAGAACGAGTTGTTGCTGGCGAAGAAGATATACTTTGGAAAGGGAAACCAATCTATTTTGCTAAAACCTCAGGGACAACATCTGGCGCAAAGTATATTCCATTAACAAAAGAAAGCATGCCAACTCATGTTGAAGCTGCTAGAAATGCTATTTTAATGTACATAGCCGAAACAGGAAACAGTAAGTTTGTTGATGGAAAAATGATTTTTCTTCAAGGAAGTCCAATTTTGGAGAAGAAAAATGGCATAGAACTAGGACGACTTTCAGGAATTGTAGCACATTATGTGCCTAATTATCTTCAAAAAAACAGAATGCCATCATGGGAAACCAATTGCATAGAAGATTGGGAAACTAAGGTAAATGCTATTGTTGACGAAACTTTGCCAGAAAACATGACGGTTATTTCTGGTATTCCGTCTTGGGTTCAAATGTATTTTGAAAAGATTAAAGAAAAGACCAATAAAAACGTTGGAGATGTCTTTAAAAACTTCAGCTTATTCATTTTTGGAGGTGTAAACTACGAACCTTATAAAGCTAAATTTGAAAGCCTTATAGGCAGGAAGGTTGACAGTATTGAACTATATCCAGCAAGCGAAGGTTTTTTTGCTTTTCAAGATAAACAAAACGAAAAAGGAATGCTATTGCAATTAAACTCAGGAATTTTTTATGAGTTTATTAAAGCTGATGAGTTTTTTGAAGAGAGTCCCAAACGAATTACGATTAAAGATGTTGAGGTTGGTGTAAATTATGTTATGATTATCTCCACCAATGCAGGCTTGTGGGCTTATAATATAGGAGATACAGTTGAGTTCACTTCAATAAAACCGTATCGTGTAATTGTATCTGGAAGAATAAAACATTTTATTTCTGCTTTTGGAGAACATGTCATTGGTAAAGAGGTTGAACAAGCATTACAAGAAGCGGTTGAAGGGTCCAATATTCAGGTTACAGAATTTACAGTTGCGCCACAAATTAATCCAACTGAAGGACTACCATATCACGAGTGGTTTATAGAGTTTGAAAACGAGCCTGAAAACCTTCTTGAATTAGAAGAAAAGATTGATAAATCATTGCAAAAACAGAACAGTTATTATTTTGATTTAATCGAAGGAAAAGTGCTTAGACCGTTAAAAATCACTCTAATAAAAAAAGATGGGTTTAAAAACTACATGAAAAGCATAGGAAAATTAGGCGGTCAAAACAAATTGCCTAGACTTTCAAACGGAAGAGATATTGCGACTAGTTTAATAAAGCTTAATTTAACTAAATAATAGTGTTATATTTGCTCGCCAAATAGTTAGTATGAACAAAAGTAAACGCCATGACAGAACGAGAGCTCAAGAAAGCTCGAATGCTATAGAAAGGATGTACATTACCATGAGGCATCTCTTTAATAGAGGATTTTATAAGCCTATGGGAGTTTCTGGTGAAACACTTCGAGAGTCGTTATTGCTACTTAGACCAGAAATTTACGGTTCTATTTCAGAAGAAAAAGCAGAGCTTGAAGGACTTCTGTATGTAATTGATAGATTACCTCAAGGTATTGAAGAATGTACGTTTATCAACTTAACAAGCGATGAGGGTTATGCAAACTCGCATTTCAAACCCATAATTCCTCCAAAACGAAGAAGAAATTGCTACAGGATTGATGATGAGCAGATGAATATTGAAATCACTAGAGGACGTTCAGAGATTTACGATATTCTTACACATCTTACGTTTCTTTTCGTAGAGTCTCACAAAATAAGTAACCGTGTTTTAATAGACGAACAAGGTACAACAACAAGAGATTGGATAAAGCTTGAAAAAGCAGTTTTAAAAAGTAGTAAGTTAGATCAAAAAGAACGAGAAATAGCTGTAACTCATACGGCAAATATTTTAGGCAGAACGTTTAACGAGCTAATGTCTATTTACGATAGTTTTTCTATACCTACACAACCAGAACGATTTTTACATATAGTATACTGGTTGGGTAAGCTAGCAATAGAAGAGACAGTTAATAATAACAAACGAACTGTAACTTTTAGTCCTGTTTTAAGAGAAAGATTAGGACATCATATTCATGGAGAAATTTGGGCAGATAACATAAAAAATGTATTAAAGAGCAACAATTTATTGGATCGCGAGATTCATGTTATTAGTGCTAATATGCACAGTGTTATGAACTCTCTATTTATGCCACAAGCGTTAAAAACGTTTGCAGCTAAGAAAGACATTTTTGATGTATACCAAGCTTTAAGTCAAAAAGAGAATAAGGCATTACGCAATAAAGTAGAAAAAGTTGCGTTGCAGAATGGAATGATTTACATTCCAGATAACTCAGGAGCTAATATTGATGTGCAAATTTTTGACACCTCTAAGATTGATTTCTCAAAGCTAGACATAGATGTTGATAAAGAAAAAGTATCTAAGACTAGCGAATTGCCTGTTATAATTGTTATGGATTATGCATTTGGAGAGCAAGCTTACGAAACTATGGATGAGCTTTTAAAACCTTTAAAAGTAGGAGCAACAAACACACACCTTAATGTAGCTTCAATATCTTTAATGGGTAAAGCGGGAATTTTAGAAGGAAAAAAAGGAGATATTATGATACCTTCTGCGCATATTTTTGAAGGTACAGCAGATAACTACCCTTTTAAAAATGAATTAAGTAAGGCTGAATTAGAAGGTAATGATATAGATGTTTATGAAGGATCTATGATTACGGTCTTAGGAACATCTTTACAAAACAAAGAGATACTAAAGTTTTTCTTTAATTCAACATGGAATGTAATTGGCTTAGAAATGGAAGGAGCTCACTACCAAAAGGCTATCCAAGCAGCATCAAAAGTTAGAGGGAATATAGGACCTGATGTTAAAGTAAGGTACGCTTATTATGCTAGTGATAATCCTTTAGAGACAGGGAGTACATTAGCTTCAGGAGGGTTAGGAACCTCAGGAGTTAAACCAACATACTTAATAACAAGACAAATTATAAAACAAATATTTAATTAATCATATCATCAAATGAGTAAAAATTTACCAGACCATACACCTTCTGAAGAAATAGATTTGATTCAAATCTTTAATGTGATTGGGAGAGTTTTTAATAAGTTTATAGAATTTATAAAATCTATTTTTAGAGAATTTTTTTCAATTATTATTTATGCTTTTAAGGCCATAATTGATAATTTTAAAATTATAGCAATAGTTGTTGGGATTGCAGGAGTTGTTGGGTATGCTTTAGAGAAAACAAAACAAGAAGTCTATACTTCTCAAATGCTAGTTAAACCCTATTTTGATTCAAAGTTTCAATTAGTAACTAATATAAAATATTACAACGCTTTAATAGGGGAAAAAGACTATAAGCAGTTAACACAAATTTTTGACATAAACGATGAAGAAGCAAAGCAGCTTATTCAGTTTGAAATTCATCCTGGTCCGGAAAACGAAAATGATCAAATAAAACAATATGATAGTTTTTTGAAGGAATTAGATAGTGTTAGAGCTCAAGAAGTAGAGTTTGATGAGTTTTTAGAAAATAGAAGTATTTATTCAGGAGATATATTCGAAATTAATGTTCAGTCTTTTAAGAAAGATATTTTTAGATCATTAGAAGATGGCTTGAACTCTACGTTTACAAACACATATTCTATCAAGAAAATGCAAAAAAGAGATTCTTTGATAGCTATTAAAAAACAAAGAATACTATCATCTATTAAGGTTGTAGACTCATTAAAGCAGGTTTATGTAAATGTGATGGAAGAAGAATCAAAATCTCAGGATGGTTCTTATACTACAAGAGATGGGTTATCTTTTATACAAGAAAAAACAAATACTAAAGAGTACGAGCTTCTAAAAGAAGAGATAAACCTAAGAAAGGAATTAAGTGAACTAGAGTCTCAAAAAGTTGAAGAGGATGTGTTTTTTGATACATTATCTAGTTTTCAGGATGTTGGAGCAAAATACACAACAATATGGGAGCGCTACTCTATAATATTTCCGTTTTTAGCTTTTATAGTATTGAGTGTTATTTATTTAGCAGTTAAAGCAATTAAATATGTAAAATCATATGAGGGGTAAAAATATTCTAATTACTGGAGGAGCCGGCTTTATTGGTTCAAACTTTGTTGAGTACTTTTTAAACACTTATACACAAACAAAGATAATAATTTTAGACAAGCTCACTTACGCAGGTGAGCTTTCTAATTTAAGTGAACACCAAACCAATCCAAATTATTATTTTGAAAAAGGAGATATTTGTGATAAAAATAAACTTGAAGAAGTCTTTAACAAATATAAAATTACTGATATCATCCATTTTGCTGCCGAGTCTCATGTAGATAACTCGATAAATAAACCCGATGAGTTTATAAACACCAATGTTGTAGGAACATTTAACCTTTTAGAGATTGCAAAACGAAATTGGTTAGAGCAACCACATAAAATAAAAGAAGGTTTTGAAAATTGTAGATTCCTTCATATTTCAACCGATGAAGTTTATGGTACTTTAGGCAAAACAGGTCTTTTTACCGAAACCACTGCTTATGCACCTAACAGTCCATATAGTGCTTCAAAAGCATCTTCAGACTTTTTGGTTAGAAGTTATTTCCACACTTATGGTCTTAATGTGGTTACTACAAACTGTTCTAACAATTATGGACCTAAACAGCATGACGAAAAGTTAATTCCAACCATTATTAGAAAGGCAATTAATAACGAAAATATTCCTATTTATGGAGACGGTCAAAACATAAGAGATTGGTTATATGTAATGGATCACTGTAAGGGTATTGACTTGGCATTTCAAAATGGAAAAGCAGGAGAAACTTATAATATTGGAGGCAAAAATGAACGTAATAACCTATATATAGCTAATATTATTTGTGAAATTTTAGACGAGCTTGTTCCTAAAGATAAGCCTTATAAAGATCAAATTACATTTGTATCAGATAGACCTGGTCATGATTTTAGATATGCAATAGATGCATCAAAAATAGAAAATGAATTAGGATGGAAAGCTGACGAAAACTTTGAATCTGGAATAAAAAAAACCATAAATTGGTATTTGAAAAAATATAAAGCAATATGAAGGGAATAATTTTAGCTGGAGGATCAGGGACAAGGTTACACCCACTTACTAAAGTTGTTAGTAAGCAACTTATGCCAATCTATGACAAACCAATGATTTATTATCCTCTTACTACTTTAATGTCTGCTGGAATACAAGAAATTTTAATAATTTCAACTTCTAAAGATACTCCAAGGTTTAAAGAATTATTAGGTAACGGAGAAGATTTTGGGTGCAATTTTCATTATGCTGTACAGGAACAACCTAACGGTTTAGCAGAAGCATTTATAATAGGAGAAGAGTTTATAGGTAACGACTCTGTAGCTTTAATATTAGGGGACAATATATTTTATGGCTCAGGACTAGAACAAAGCCTACAAGCTAATGTTAACCCTAATGGAGGTGTTATATTTGCCTATCATGTTCAGGATCCAAAACGATATGGAGTTGTGGAATTTGACGATAATAATAAAGCAATTTCTATTGAAGAAAAACCCAACCAACCAAAATCTAATTATGCGGTTCCGGGAATATATTTTTATGACAATTCAGTTGTTGAAATTGCCAAAAACATCAAACCTAGCGATAGAGGAGAGTTAGAAATAACAGATGTTAACAAATCTTATTTAGAGCAAGGCAAGCTTAGTGTGCAAATTTTAGATAAAGGAACAGCTTGGTTAGATACAGGTACATTTAATTCGCTTATGCAAGCTTCTCAATTTGTTCAAGTAATAGAAGAAAGACAAGGATTAAAAATTGGATGTATTGAAGAAGTAGCTTATAAAATGGGATATATAAATAAACCTCAGCTTCTTGAACTTGCTAGACCACTCCTTAAAAGCGGTTATGGAGATTACCTTTTAAATTTGAAGTAAAATGAAAGCAGAGGAAACGTATTTAAAAGGAGTATATGTTTTTAGTCCAACTGTTTTTGAGGATCAAAGAGGCTATTTTTATGAGAGTTTTAATACTAGCACCTTTAAAAAACTAACTGGGTTAGATGTAAATTTTGTACAAGACAATCAATCTAAATCTTCTAGAGGTGTTTTAAGAGGCTTGCATTTTCAAGTAGGAGATTATGAACAAGCAAAACTAGTAAGAGTTATTAAAGGCAAAGTTTTAGACGTTTGTGTTGATCTTAGACGCAATTCTCCAACATTTAAGCAATACTTCTCTGTTGAATTAACCGAAGAAAATAAAAAACAGCTGTTTGTTCCAAGAGGATTTGCACATGGGTTTTTGGTTTTAGAAGACGATACAATATTTAGCTACAAGTGCGATAATTATTACCATAAAGATTCTGAAAGAGGGCTTATTTTTAATGACCCTTCAATTGGTATTAATTGGGGTTTCCCCGAAGATGAATTAATTATATCTGAAAAAGATAAAATATTACCAACTTCTAACACTTTTTTTAAATGAAAAAAAGCGTTTTGGTTACTGGTGCTAATGGCCAACTAGGGAAATGTATCGAAGAACTTTCTTTAAATTTTGAGGAATTAAACTTTATTTTTAAGTCTTCAAAAGAATTAGACATTACTAGTTTCAATAGCATTAAAGCATTTTTTGAAAAACACCATTTTAATTATTGTATTAATTGTGCAGCTTATACAGCTGTCGATTTAGCCGAAGACGAAAAAGAGAAAGCGTTTGCTGTAAACGCTGAAGGCGTAAAACACTTAGCTATACTGTCAAAAGACTATAACACATCACTAATACATGTCTCTACAGACTTTGTTTTTGACGGTTTAAAAAACACACCTTATACAGAAACAGACGCACCAAATCCAATAAATGTTTATGGTGCTTCAAAATTACAAGGAGAACAATACATAAAGGAGCTTTTAGATACGTATTTTATATTTAGAACCTCATGGTTGTATTCTGAATATGGAAATAACTTTATGAAAACCATGTTGCGTCTTTCAAAACAAAGACAGGAATTGAATGTGGTCAATGATCAAATAGGGTCTCCAACCTATGCTAAGGACCTAGCTGAGGTAATTCTAAAAGTGATAAAAGAAGATAGCAATAACTATGGTATGTACCATTTTAGTAACAAAGGAGAAACAAGTTGGTTTGGATTTGCTCAAGAAATTTTTAAGCAAAAAAAAATTCAAATAAACTTACAATCAATAACTTCTGAAAACTATAAAACAAAAGCAAAAAGACCAATGTTTAGTGTTTTAGAGACAAGTAAAATACAGAGCACACTTAATTTTGAAATTAATGATTGGAGAATGAGTTTAAAAAATTTAATTATGAAATAAAAATAAGTTTTTTAGGTAATTTTTAAACAAAACCCTTGATTTAGTTTATATTAATGATAATTTTGCAGGCCTTATTTCTACTTTAAGCAAATGAAAAAAACATTAATCTATATAATTGGAGCAGGACGAAGTGGAACAACTTTGTTGGATATAATGTTTGGTAACATAAAGGATGGCATTAGTCTTGGAGAGATTAATAGGTTTTATAAGCGCAATGGTATACCTCCTAAAAGAGACAAAACGTCTAAAGTTTTTTTATTTTGGAATGCTTACAAGAACCAATTAAGCATTACAGATTTTAAAGCTTTGCATAAGCAATCAGAGCAAAACGAGTATCATTCTGCTTTTTTTAAATCGACACTTCGTAACAATGATACCGAATACGTAGACGCTTTAAAAAAACAATACGAAACTTTAGAATTTGTAACTCAAGAAAGAGTTTTGATAGAGTCCTCAAAGTATCCAACTAGAGCACTTAATATTTCAACATACTTAGATAAAGAAAGGTTTGATATAAAGTATATTTATCTTAAAAAAGACCCTGTAAAAGTAGTCAGGTCTTTTCAGAAAAAAAACTTAGAACAGCCAAGTAAAGGTTTTTTGATGTCGAACCTATATTATTTAATTGTTAATATTTTATGTCAAATTTGTGTTGGTATTCTTAAAAGAAGAAAACACAAAGTAGGAGTGGTAAAGTACGAAGATTTAGTAAACAATTCTGAAGGCACAATAAAGGAACTTAGTATAGCCCTAGGAGAAGACTGTGAAGAATTAATTAAAAAACTTTCCAAAGGCGAACCCCTTAATACAGGTTACCTTTTTGATGGGAATAGAATAAGACTAAAAGAAACCTTAACTTTGCATAGCTCAACAAAAAAGGAAAAAAAAACAGTTAAAGATAATATAACAAGAATATTAAATTATATAGTATATAAATAATGAATATAAGTGTATTTGGTTTAGGCTACGTTGGAGTAGTTTGTAGTGCCTGCTTTTCTAGAGATGGCCATAAAGTTATTGGTGTTGATGTTGAAAACACGAAAGTAGATTTAGTTAATAATGGAAAATCAACAATCATTGAAGAAGGGTTAGAGGAACAAATAAAAAAATCTGTCGATAAGGGCTTACTATCAGCCACTAGAGATTATAAACAAGCAGTTGTAGATACTGATATTTCGTTTATTTGTGTAGGTACTCCAAGTTTATCTAATGGAGCAATAAATTTAGCTTATATCTATGAAGTAGCTAAACAAATAGCAGAAGCTATTAAAACAAAAGACACTTACCATACGGTTGTTATAAGAAGTACGGTAAAAGTTGGGACTTTACAAACCTGTAAAGAAATTATTGAAGATATTTCTGGGAAAAAACATAATCAAGGATTTGGAGTAGTCTCTAACCCTGAGTTTTTAAGAGAGGGAACAGCAATGTACGATTTTGTAAACCCTCCATATACAGTAATAGGCACCAATAGTGAAGAAAGTAACAAAGTTATGACAAGCCTATATGCTAATATAGACGCTCCTCTCTATTATATAAAGCCAGAAGAGGCAGAAATGATTAAGTATGCAAATAATAATTTTCATGCTATGAAAATTGCATTTGCTAACGAAATTGGAAATATCTGTAAGGAAAATAATGTCGATGGACATGTAGTAATGGATATCGTAGCAAAAGACACGAAGCTTAATTTATCCTCATATTATCTCAAGCCAGGATTTGCTTTTGGAGGATCTTGTTTACCAAAAGATGTTAGAGGATTAACTCAAATAGCAAAATCTTTAGATTTAAAAACCCCTTTGTTATCGAGTTTAATGAAAAGTAATTTTTATCAAATTGATAGAGGATTGGATCTTATTTACAATACAGGTAAGAAAAAAGTAGGGTTTTTAGGGTTTGCGTTTAAGTCTGGTACAGATGATTTAAGAGAAAGCCCTATTGTTACAGTAATAGAAACACTAATTGGTAAAGGCTACAATTTAAGTGTTTATGATAGTAATGTACATTTATCATCGCTTTTGGGTAAAAACAAAGAATATATTAATAGCCATATACCTCACATTTATAAATTACTAAAAGAAGACGTACAAGATGTAATTGACGCATCAGATGTTTTAGTAATAGGAAACAATGCCAAAGAGTTCGGTAAATTACTACCATCAATTCCTTCAGATAAAATAATTATAGATTTGGTAAGAGTAGATAAAGAAAAAACCTCAAAAGACAATTACATTGGAATTTGCTGGTAAACACATACTTGTAGTCATAGAAAACCTTCCTGCACCATTCGATAGGCGTGTTTGGCAAGAAGCTACAACACTTAAGGAGCACGGAGCTAAAGTTTCTATAATTTGCCCTAAAATGAAGGGTTATGAAAAGAGCTACGAAGTTATAGAGGATATAGAGATTTATAGACACCCTTTAAAGGAAGGAAAAGGCGCTTTGGGCTATGCCGTAGAATACTCTCAAGCAATTTTCTGGGAGTTTATCCTTAGCTGGAAAATATTTTTCAAGAAGCGGTTTCATGTCATTCATGGTTGTAATCCTCCAGATTTAATATTCCTAACAGCTTTGGTTTTTAAACCTTTTGGTGTTAAGTATGTTTTTGATCATCACGACATTAATCCAGAGCTTTATATTTCTAAATTTGAGAAGAAAGGGCTTTTCTATAAACTAATGCTGCTTTTCGAAAAATTAACTTTTAAAACAGCAAATTTTTCAATAGCTACAAATGAATCCTATAAAAAAATAGCTATTGAAAGAGGTAAAATGGATCCTGAAAAAGTTCAAGTTGTTAGAAGTGGACCAAAGTTAGAACGCCTAAAACTAATAGATTCGGTAAATCAATTAAAGAAAGGAAGAAAATATTTAATTGGTTATATAGGAGTTATAGGTGAACAGGAAGGGCTGGATTTACTATTAGAATCTGCAAAACATATTTTAACTAAAAGAGACGATGTTCACTTTGGTATTGTTGGCGGAGGAACACATTTGGAAGAAATAAAAGAACTCTGCGAAAAAATGAATTTATCAGGCCATTTTGATTTTTACGGTCGTGTAGATGATAAAACAATGTTACAGGTCTTAAACACTGCTGATGTTTGTGTAAACCCAGATAAACCAACAGCGATGAATGATTTGTCAACCATGAATAAAATCATGGAATATATGGCTTTGAAGAAGCCAATCGTTCAATATACATTAAAAGAAGGAAAGTTTTCTGCCAAAGAGGCATCTCTTTATGCAAAAAATACAGACCCTATAGATTTTGCAGAAAAGATAATAGAACTCCTAGATGATCAAGAACAAAGAGAAAAAATGGGAACTTACGGTTACAATAGAGTTTTAAATGAGCTTTCTTGGGAGCACGAAAACAAAAACCTCATAAATATTTACAGAAAAGTATTTAGCTGGTAAAAAGATGAATAGATTTTTAGAAACAGCTGTCAAAGCCTCATTAGAGGCAGGAAAAGTAATTATGCAAGTGTATAATTCAGCTTTTGATGTAGAAATAAAAGATGATAAGTCACCTTTAACCGAAGCTGATAAGAAAGCTAATGATGTCATTAATTCGTACCTGATTCCTACGGAAATTCCAATTATTTCTGAAGAAAACAAACAAACAGATTATGCTGTTAGAAAAACATGGGAAACATGCTGGGTTGTAGATCCAGTAGATGGCACTAAAGAGTTTATAAAACGTAATGGAGAATTTACTGTAAACATTGCACTAGTAACAAATGGTAAGCCTGTTTTAGGAGTTATTTATGTACCTGCAGTGAAAACTATTTATTTTGCCAATGTAGAAAATAACGAAGCCTTTAAGGTCGATTTAGAGTCTCATGATGTTACTGTTGAAACCATATTGGATTTAGCCGAACCCTTACAGCCTAAACAAAACAACACCAATAACGTTCAGGTTGTTGGTAGTCGTTCGCATATGAATCAAGACACTTTAGATTTTGTAGAAAGTTTGAAAGCAGATGGTAAAGAGGTTGAAATAGTATCAAAAGGAAGCTCCTTAAAATTCTGTTTAGTTGCCGAAGGAAATGCCGATGTATATCCACGATATGCACCTACAATGGAATGGGACACTGCAGCAGGACAAGCCATTTGTAATGCTGTTGGATTACAAGTTATTTCAAAAGAAACAAATAAACCATTAGCATACAATAAAGAAAACCTATTAAACAGTTATTTTTTAGTTAGCAAATAAATGGCAGATGTATCCTATAAAAGACATATAGCCAAAACCATAACATGGAGGGTTGTTGGAACAATAGATACAATAATTCTTTCTTGGATAATTACAGGAGATCCTTTAGCAGGACTTAAAATAGGGTTTGCAGAAGTCACTACCAAATCTGTATTATACTATTTACACGAACGTGTTTGGTACAAAATTAATTTATCGAAGGACGGTGTTCTTCTTGAAAGTAGAAAACGACATATAGCTAAAACAATTACTTGGCGGTTTATAGGAACAATAGATACAATGACATTAGCGTGGATTATTTCTGGCAACCCACTTTCAGCATTACAAATTGGTTTTGCTGAGGTGGTAACTAAAATGATACTTTACTATTTACATGAGCGCGTGTGGTATAATATAGATTTTGGATTAAGTAAAAGAAACAATAAATAAAATGGAGGAAAACATTATCCCATACAATTATCAAATATCTATAGATGATAGACGAAAGTTAAACGGACACAACTCTTTTTTGTTATGGTTTACAGGGCTTTCGGGTTCGGGTAAATCTACAATTGCTAATTTAGTAGAACAAAAGCTATTCCAACAAGGTGTAAGGACCTATATGTTAGATGGTGATAACATAAGAAAAGGAATTAATAAAGACTTAACCTTTGTTCCAGAAGATAGAACTGAAAATATCCGTAGAATTGCTGAAATAGCCAACTTAATGGTTAATGCAGGTATAGTAACACTTGCAGCTTTTGTGTCACCTTACAAAAAAGACCGAGAGAACATAAAAAGTATCGTTAAAGATGTTAACTTTATCGAAATATTCGTTAATACAAGTGTTGAAGAATGTGAAAGACGTGATGTAAAAGGACTATATAAAAAAGCACGTGCAGGAGAAATAAAAAACATGACAGGAATTTCAGCGCCTTATGAAGCGCCAGAAAATCCTGATATTGAAATAAAAACAGAAAGCGAATCAATAGAATCTTCAGCGCAGCGTATTGTAGAATATGTAATTCAAAAACTATGACAAGAAAATTAATTATTTTAATAGTATTATTAGCTTTTTTTGGTTGTGAATCATATAACAAAAACAAATCAAACAATGTAAGTGATTCTTCCGCTAAACAGGTAGTTGATAAGAAAGCAAAGGATTTTCAAGAAACACTCATAGATTACAGGAAGATAAATGAACAGTTCACAGATTCATATAAAGTTGAAGGCTTTGGTATTCAGAAAAGGCATGATAGTATAATTGGTCTTGTTTTTAAATTAAATGAAAACACTACAAAAGAGACTGTATTAAATTATAGTGTAGGATTTCGAATTTTTGATAAGACTTTATTGGAACCTAAAAACATGTCTTTTAGTCCTGATTTGATAGAAATTGGACAAAGTAAGTACATTGTTATGGAAAGAGTTATAAAAGACATGACTTATTTTGATAGTATTTGGGTCTACATATACAAAAGAAAAGATTGGAAAGGTTCCGGAAGATTAGGTGATTTTAAAGTTAGAGATATATTATTTGAAGAAAAAAATAAATAATGAGTAAGTATTATTTAAATTATTTAGATGAGTTAGAAAGTGAAGCAATTTTTGTTTTACGTGAAGTTTGGGCACAATTTGAAAACCCAGTAATTTTATTTTCAGGAGGAAAAGATTCTATCTTGGTAACACATTTAGCCAAAAAAGCATTTTATCCTGCTAAAATACCATTTCCATTAATGCATGTTGACACTGGTCACAATTTCCCAGAAACCATTCAGTTTAGAGATGACATTATTAAAGAATTAGGCGCGCAACTTATTGTTGGTTCTGTACAAGAATCTATAGACGAAGGTCGTGTTGCTGAAGAAAAAGGGAAAAATGCTACGCGTAATGCACTTCAAATTACAACACTTCTTGATGCTATTGAAGCAAATAAGATTGATTGTGCTATTGGTGGTGGACGTCGTGACGAAGAAAAAGCAAGAGCAAAAGAGCGTTTCTTCTCTCATAGAGATGATTTTGGACAATGGGATCCTAAAAATCAACGACCAGAACTGTGGAATATCTTCAACGGAAAGCATTTTGAAGGTGAACACTTTAGAGCATTCCCTATAAGTAACTGGACAGAAATGGATGTTTGGAACTACATAAAACGCGAGAATATTGCTATTCCATCATTATACTTTGCACATGAACGCGAAGTCGTTTGGCGACAAGACTCATGGATTCCAAATTCTGAATTTTTAGTATTAGAAGATCATGAAGAAGTAGTGACTAAAAAGATACGTTTTAGAACGTTAGGTGATATTACTATTACTGGTGGTGTAGAATCTGATGCTGATACATTAGAGAAAATTGCTGCTGAAGTTGCTGGTATGAGAAATACCGAGCGTGGAAACAGAAGTGACGATAAGCGATCAGAATCTGCTATGGAAGACCGTAAGCGTCAAGGATACTTTTAATCAAAATTAAATAAAAAATTAACTGTCATGCCAATTACACTTGGCATCTCATATAAAGAATAACATGTTAGACAACAATCAATTATTACGTTTTACAACTGCAGGAAGTGTAGATGATGGAAAAAGTACATTAATAGGGCGTTTGCTATACGATTCTAAATCTATTTTTGAAGACCAGCTTGAAGCTATTGAAAATACAAGTAAGAAAAAAGGTCATGAAGGTGTAGATTTAGCACTATTTACAGATGGTTTAAGAGACGAAAGAGAGCAAGGTATTACTATTGATGTTGCTTACAGATATTTTACAACACCAAAGCGTAAATTTATTATTGCAGATACACCAGGACACATACAGTATACACGTAATATGGTTACTGGAGCATCAACAGCTAACGTAGCGACTATTCTAATTGATGCAAGACATGGTGTAATCGAGCAAACTAAACGTCATGCTTTTATAGCGTCGCTATTGCAAATACCACACATTATTGTTTGTGTAAACAAAATGGATTTGGTTGATTTTTCTGAAGAGGTTTTTAACAACATTGTATCGGAGTTTGAAGAAGTGTCTTCAAAAATGTTAGTAAAAGACGTTCGTTTTATACCAATGTCGGCACTGTTAGGAGATAATGTAGTAAATAAATCAGAAAATATGCCTTGGTATCAAGGAGCACCAATGCTACATACTTTAGAAACTATGCATATTAGTAGTGATATTAATAAAGTAGATGGACGTTTTCCTGTACAAACTGTAATAAGACCACAACGTGAAGGTTTTATAGATTATAGAGGTTATGCAGGTCGTGTAGCAAGTGGCATTTTAAGAAAAGGGGATGAGGTTACTGTGATGCCTTCAGGCTTTACTTCTAAAATAAAAAGCATTAACCTTCATGATAAAGAATTAGAAGAAGCTTATGCACCAATGTCAGTTTCTATTACCTTAGAAGACGATATAGACATTAGTCGTGGTGATATGATTGTGCGTTCAAACAATAAACCAGAGCCTTCTCAAGACATTGAGGTGATGTTGTGTTGGTTAAATAATAGTCCCGCTAAGCCTAGAGCAAAGTATACTATTAAACACACCTCAAACGATCAAAAGGCGATGATTAAAGAAGTGGTTTACAAGTATGATATCAATACTTTAGAGCGTAACAGTGAAGATAGTGATTTAGCAATGAATGATATTGCAAAAGTTAAAATACGCACTACAAAGCCATTAATGATTGATGCTTATAGAGAAAACCGTACAACAGGAAGCATTATTTTGGTAGATGATGCTACTAATGAGACGGTTGCTGCTGGGATGATTGTTTAGTATACTACTTAAGCATGCTATTTAACTCTTTAGATTTTGCCGTTTTTTTTCCAATAGTATTTGTACTGTATTGGTTAGTAGCTCAAAATAAAATTGCTAGAAATTGCTTATTGCTGGTAGCTAGCTATGTATTTTATGGATGGTGGGATTGGCGCTTTTTGTTTCTTATATTTATAAGTTCTTTAATTGATTTTAGTATTGGGCAAGCCATACCAAAAGCTCAAGGAGGTAAGAAAAAGAAAACACTGTTATTAGTATCTTTAGTAGTTAATTTAGGATTTTTATGCTATTTTAAATATGCTAACTTTTTTATAGAAACTTTTGTCGATTCGTTTCGCTTATTTGGTAAGGAGTTAGAGGTATCTACATTAAATATTATTTTACCGGTAGGAATTAGTTTTTATACCTTTCAAACATTAAGCTATACGATTGATATTTATAGAAAGCAATTAGAGCCCACAAAAGATGCTCTTTCATTTTTCACGTTTGTAGCCTTTTTCCCGCAATTAGTAGCAGGGCCTATAGAAAGGGCTTCGCATTTATTACCGCAGTTTTATAAAACCTATAAATTTAACTACAATCAAGTAAAGTCGGGTTTGTTGTTAATGGCATTTGGGTTATTTAAAAAAATGGTTGTTGCAGATAGGGTTTCGGTATTGGTTAATCAGGTCTATAACAACCCTGATGCCTATTATGGCTATGAAATTATATTAGCTACGGTTTTATTTGCATTTCAAATTTATTGTGATTTTTCAGGCTATTCAGATATTGCTATTGGCGTAGGACGTACTATGGGGTTTGATTTGATGAAAAACTTTAGAAGTCCGTATCTATCAAAATCAATAACCGAATTCTGGAGACGTTGGCATATATCGCTTTCTACCTGGTTTAGAGATTATGTGTACATACCTTTAGGGGGAAGTCGTGATGGTAAATTTAAAACCTACCGAAATCTGTTTTTAGTATTTTTAGTTAGTGGCTTATGGCATGGTGCTGCCATGACTTTTATTATTTGGGGTGCTATTCATGGTGTCATTATTGTTGTTGAAAAAGCACTATCAAAACAACGTAAAACCATTGCTCAAAAATTAGGCTTTCAAACCAATACGGTATCGCGCAAACTGTTTTACATAACAATTACTTTCAGCATAGTGTGTATTGCATGGGTGTTTTTTAGAGCAAATAGTTTAAAAGATGCATTTACAATTATAGAAAATGGTCTAAAGCTACAATGGTCTCAAGTACTTAATTTTTACGAATTAGGATTAAATGCCCAAGAATTTTGGACAGCCTTTTTTGCCATTACCATTTTGGTAATCTTTGAGTGGACTCATCAAAAAATTAGTTTTACTAAACAATTGGCAGCTCAACCTATTGTTTTTAGGTGGACCGTTTATTTAATAATCGTTTTTACTTTAATAATTTTTGGGGTTTATGGAGACACGGCACCCAAAGAGTTTATTTATTTTCAATTTTAATGTTATGAATAAAATTCTGTTAAAAAGCTGTTTTTTGTTATTTATAGTAATTATAATTCTGACCTTTTTTGATTCTTCTTTTAAACGACCTACAAAAAGCTCTTATGCGAAAGAAGAATATAATAAACTAAAGGGTCAAGTGGATGTGGCTTTTTTTGGTAGTTCACATGTACAATCGACGCTTAATCCAATAATAATTGATTCAATAACTGGTCTTAACAGTTTTAATTTTGGGACTCCCGCACAACGATTTACGGCTACAATTCCTATGGTAGATATGGTTTTGAAAAAAGAAAAACTTAAGTTAGCTGTAGTTGATATTTTTGAAATGAGCCTTGGGACAAACTTAAATAAACATTCAAAAAACTTGCAATATGAAGCACTAGACAATGTCGAAATGTCTTGGGCTAAATTTAAGGCATTTGGAGATATATATGGCTTTGAAAATATTTTAAATCTGTCAACAATTATTAGAAATCACAATTTATTAGTTCAGTCTAGTTATTATAAAAAGGCGGATTTAAAGGAATTATTTTACTCAAAAGGGTTTTATACATCAACAACTACATTTAGTAATGAGGTTTGGAACAAATTCCAAAATAAACAGAACAAATTAAATAGTAAGCATAAAAAGCTAAGTAAAAAGAATCTAACTGATGTTGAAAAAGATTTAATAAACCAAGTAATTAAACAATTTAGAAAGGCGGGTGTCCCTTTTATTTTTTGTAGTGCCCCATCATACAGTGAACAGTATAATATTAAATATAGAGAGTATCAAAATGCGATAGCAGAATATTTGAATAAACTAAAGGTTCCTTTTCTTGATTATAATAATTATTGGAAGGAACTATCATTAACTAAATTAGATTTTAATGATCCAAACCATCTTAATTATAGAGGATCAAGTAAAGTTTCAATACATCTTTCAAATGTAATTAAAGATGAACTTATACCAGACTTTAATACGAAAAAATTGAAATTTAAGATGAAAAATCTAAATGATAAAAAAAATTTAAGAATTGAAACTGAACAAAAACAATTAAATGAAGAAATTATCTTAGATAATATTGAAATAACTCAGAATAAATTGGGATATGAGTTAAAATTATTTTTTGATGCAGCATCTACTTCCCATAATAATCTAGAGAAATATAGGCTTGGAATTCATATTTATCCAAAAGAAAGTTCAAAAGATCTTGTTTCAGAACGAAGTAAAGTTGATAGGATTTCTTATGATCGTTTTAATGTGTTATTAAATAAGGTAAAAGAAAATGAATTGACAATTCAACTCAATACACTCATAAAAGATTATAAAAAAACCAAACTTTTTTTATATGATAAAGATAAATATAGAGGGATTATTGGAAACCCTATATGGATAACAGAAGAAAAACAGATAAAATAAAATTAGTTGAAAGAAAAAGCATTAAAAACAATAGCAAATAAAGACCTTTCTGAAATTATGAAAAAAGGTTTAGTTGCCTTATTTATCAGAATATTAGGGTTTATAGCAGGTTATATTTTTATTTTCTATACAGTAAAACTTTATGGAGCAGAAACTCAAGGACGATTAGCCTTGAGTTTTTCTTTTATGATTATAGGAGCCTTGTTCTGTCGACTTGGGGTTGATACACATTTTGTAAAGATTTTTGCGATTAATAACAATTTTGATAATGCAAGGGGGATTTATTTCAGAATATTTCCATTTGTTTTTTGGATAACGTGTGTAGTATCCCTTGTAGTTTATATGCTTTCAGATGTAATTAGTACAGCTATTTTTGGTGACCAAGACTTAGCTTTATTTTTAAAGTGGACAGCCCCTTGTATCATGTTTTTTACATTTATACTTTTAAATGCAGGTGTGTTTAGAGGGTTAAAAAAAAATGCATTATATTCTTTTTTATTTAATGGAGGTCGGTTCGTTTTTACACTTCTCTTTTTAGGAGTTATGATTTTCTTTGGGCATTCGGCACCTGAGTCTAGTGTCAAAGCGCATACGCTAGGTATACTTGTGTTATTTCTAATTTCACTTTTTTATGTTTTTAAGTATTTGTTTCCATTCTCTAAGCGAACGAATTATGACTCTAAGACGTTTGTTCTAAAATCTCTGCCAATGCTTTTTTCGGCATCTATGATAGTTTTCTTAGGGTGGTCCGACACTATAATTTTGGGAATTTACAGAGAAAGTAGTATTGTTGGAGTTTATAGTGTAATTTTAAAAATAGCAGCAATAACTAGCTTTACTTTTCAGGCTATTGATTCTATATTAGCACCAAAGTTGTCTTCGGCTTTTCATGATAACAACATGGTATTATTCAAAAAATTGGTTAAGTTTTCTACACTAATTAATTTAATTATATCGATTATAGTAGTTATAGGTATATTTTTATTCAAAGATATTATTTTAAGATTTTTTGGTGAAGAATTTAGGTTAGGTGCAACAGCATTAATAATATTATGTATAGGTCAATTATTTAATGCAATTTGTGGTCCAGTTGGCTCTATTTTACAGATGACAGGTAGACAGAATGTTTTTCAAAATATTCTATTCATAGCTTTGATTATTAATATCTCATTAAATTTACTTTTAGTAAGCAAATATGGAATAAATGGGGTTGCTACCGCTACTGCAGCAAGTTTAGCTTTTTGGAATATAGTGAGTGTAATTTACATTAGAAAAAAAATTTACTAAATGGTTATTTCTTTTAATTTCTTTAAGAGTTTTTCGCTCACGATTTTACTGTCATATTCTTTTGCTGTTTTTAGAGCTTCTCTAGACAGGTTTCTTTTTTCCTCTTCAGTTAAGTGGTAATAGTGTGTGATAATTTCAACTAAAGCATCAGTTGCTTTGGGCGGAAATAAAAAACCATTTAGATTGTGTTTAATATAGGTGGTAGGACCAGACACGTTACAAGAAGCAACAGCAGTCCCGCAAGACATGGCCTCTAAACCAGTTAACCCAAGACTTTCAGCCTCTCTATAAGTTGGGAAAATATAAAGATCTAAATCGTTATAAATATCTATTAAGCGCTCTTGTTTAACCAGTCCAAGAAATTCTAAATGAGTTTCTAACTTGTGTTTAGATATATAATCTAAGATTTTAGATTCATCTGGCCCTTTTCCTGCCATTATAGCATTAAAGGGGATACCAGAACGCTTTAAGATTACTAAGGCCTCTAAAAAAGTTTTCCACCCTTTTTCCTCTATAAATCTTGAAACAAAACCTATTGTAATAGAGTTCTTTGTAAAATCTTTGTTTCCTTTGAAGTAAAACTTATTAGACTCAATGCCTGCTGATGGTGAAACAAAGATTTTTTTTGGATTCAAAAACGGATAATATTCAAGTACCTTTTCCTTGAAGTAAGACGTAGGAACTATCGTTAAATGCGATTTTTTTAGAATTTTTATTGCGTATAAATTTAGCATTGGATGCTTTTGGATATTTATAATATCGCTTCCGTGAGAGTTTATGACTATTTTTTTCTTACTTAAATTAAATAAATATAATATAGGTATATGATGTGTTAAGTAGTGGACATAAATCAAATCATAATCACCAGATAAATAGTTGGTTATGCAATTAAAATAGTGTTTGAAATAGCGTAGAGATTTTATTATACTTGAATTAGATTTCCCTTTTATTAAACTTAACTTTACAAAGTTTACGCCTTGTTTTTCTAACTCATTTTTAAAATTTTTAACAAAGACTCCAAATAAAGGGTCTTTTTGGGAGGGGTACATGTTTGAGATTAGAAATAATTTCATTTTTAATACTTATATTTTGTGTTTTGTTGTATACTTTTGTTTGTTTGTATTTTTACTATGAATGATAATGTTTTAATAAAACCTTTACCATACTTAAGAATTTTTTTGTTTATATTCTTTGTGGTTAATTTAGTTGGTATAATAAATTTCCCGTTTTATGCTTTTGCTTTAGATAATGGTAAATTATTTCTTGTTTTTCTTTTAGGCTTTCTAGGTTTTGTTTTTGGCGTAATGCTGATTAGAGAGGTTAAATTTAAATTTAATTACAATACAAAAGGCGTATTCAAACCTCAAATTATTTATATTTTATTCATTACAATTAACCTGTTTAGTTTTCTATTGATTTCACTCACTCATTATTTAAATGGAGGAATTTTAATTTTGTCGGCAACCAAAAGGTTTGGGACGTTTGCTATAACAAATGTAATCGTTTATTCTGGTATAATTGCTTCATTAATATTTTTTGCAGAAAAGCTTTTAAAGAATAACAGATTTAAATTAAAATATATAGGATTTATATTGCTACAGTCTCTTTTTATAATATCATTAGGATATAGATCTCCTTTAATAATTTTGAATGGAGGAATAGCAATTTTATTTTTTACTATTCGAAATGATTTTCAAAATAGATATAAGAATATTTTTACTAAAAAGAATCTTTTAGTTTTTTTAATTATTATTCTAGCAATGTCCTATATATCTTCTTTTAGAGTAGGATTAAAATACAATCTTTCAAGGTATTACAAAAACATGAACGTAGAGTATTTTAATGATAAACCCATACTTAAACAGTTTGTGCCAACTTTGGCTTTATTTAGATTTGATCAGCAAATGGTTAAGGTTATTATAGATAAAACAGAGAAAGAACCATATTATTTGGGATTAGCAATGGCAAACTTTAAAACCCTTTTGCCAGGGAGTCAACTGGGTGTAAGAAACATTGTTGGTGAGATAGTTGGAGCGAGAAAAATGCCTAACGGAAAGCCTTGGAGTATAACTCCTACTTTACAAGGAGCTTTGTTTATTGATGGTGGTTATTTTTTAGTTTTTTTAGGGTTTTTTTTAATAGGATCTATAATAGAATATGTAAAGAAATTAATGAAGAAGAGAAAGGATCCATTTATTTTGACTTTATATTCTTTACTTACAATAAATACTCTTATGTGCATTCATACCGGATATTTTGATTTAACATTTTATATTATGTTAATAATAATATCTGTTTTTAAATTTTTAACTTTTAGAATCAAATATAATAAATGAAAATTTTAGCACAGAAGTTGGATAAATATTTACTTGTACCATTCTTTCTTTTTGCCTTTTTCTTACCCTTTCATTTACCGGCGAGTAATATTTTTTTGGCACTGTCTATCATTATAATTTTTTATAAGGTAGATACAGACTTTTTTTTTAACACAAACTTTTTTTTAACATCAACATCAATATTGTTTGTCGCATATTTAATAGGTGTTATTTATTCTGAAAATGTAAACAAAGGTTTAATTTTTTTAGGAAGAATCTCAACGTTTCTTATTATTCCTTTAGCTTTAGGTTTTAGGTCAAAGTTAAATATCAAAAAAATTCAAAACACACTATTACTTGGGTTGACAATTGGCTTAATTTTGACGTGTTTATACTTATTGCTTAATGTATTATTCAACTATACAAAATCAGGAGACTTCACATTAAGAGCTCTTTTTAGCTATAGGTATACTACTCAGAAGTTTGTGTTGCCTCTTCACGATTCACACCCAACTTATTTGGGGTTTTACATTTTAACCAATTCTGCAATGTTAGAGTTTAGTAATTTTAAGCTGAAAAAGAGACTAAAAACAGTTTTTTATATAGTTACTATTATAAGTTTAATCTTTCTTAATAGCAGAGTAATATTTATCTCGGGATTAATATATTTTATATTTTACTTTTTTATAAAGTTAAAGAATAAAAGACAGAAAATTGTTTTTTTTGTTAGTTTGGTTACCGCTGTTATAGGGACAATTTATTTATTAAAAGACACATATTTTGTTAAGAAATGGGAGAGAGGTGTTGTTTGGGATTTGTCTAAAAATATAGGAAACAGTAATACTACCAAAAAACTTATTTCCGATTCTAGGATGGCAAGGTGGCAAGTCGCATTAAGTGAAATTTTGAAAGAACCCATTTTTGGCCATGGAACAGGATCAGAAATATTGACCCTTAAAAGAGGTTACCTTGAAAACAACTTGATTTTTTCTTATGAAAAAAAATATAATGCGCATAATCAATATTTAAATTATTTAATTGAATTAGGAATTTTTGGGCTGTCTGTGTTTATGTTTTTTTTAATATTTAATTGTTATGAGGCGATAAAACCTTCATGTTATAAACAACTATTATTGATTATTTTTATAATTTGTATTTCAATGACAGAAAACCTTTTAGTTAGGAACATGGGTATAACATTTTTTGCAATGTTTTTTAACATAAATAAAGCAGTAATTTATAATGAAAAAAGACCCTATATCTCTAAAACGTAAAGTACAATTTTTAATGTACACACTGTTTTTTAAGCAAACTCCAGAAGATTTCAGACCCTATGCATTGTTTTTTCCTAGGATTAGAAGTTTCTTAGTGAAAAATTTTCTTGAAAAGTGTGGACACAAGCCAAGAGTAAAAAAGGGCGCAGAGATTTCGCCTAAGGCTTATTTGGGCAATTATTCTGAACTTGGCACTAACTGTTTAATACAGGCTAATGTCTATATAGGAGATAATGTAATTATGGGGCCAGATGTAAAAATTTATTCTCGAAATCATAAGTTTGATTTAATAACCATACCTATTCAGAAGCAAGGTAAGAATTGTTTTGAAACCAGAATAGGTAACGATGTTTGGCTAGGTGCCAATGTTATAATTACAGCTGGTTGTAATATTGGCAACCATGTTGTTGTAGCGGCAGGGGCTGTTGTAACAAAGGATGTGCCCGATTATGCTATAGTGGGTGGAGTGCCAGCTAAGATTTTAAAATTTAGAAATGAAAAGTAATAGGGGCATTATATTTTTAAATAATCATTTAGCATCGCTATTACTAATGTTGTTTTTCTCAACTGAAAGCATAAGCAAAGTTTATAAATATTATTTTAATGTTGATCTAGAGATACAAAAATTTACAAAACTAATAGTTTTATGTTATTTAGTATTTTCGTTGTTTAAAGCTAAAGATATTAAAGCAAAATATTTAATTTTTGCTGTATTTTCTAGTTTTATATTAGGACAGTTATTTACTAAGAGTCCATTCGAATTTAGTATTATAGTTTTTTTTTTAAAGTATATATTTCCTTTGTTGTTATTATTTTATTTCAAAGAAAAACCACTTCATCAAAAACATAAAAATAAATTGTTTAAAATCTTTGAGAAAGTTATTGCTTTTAACACGATATTTGTTTTTTTGGGTTTTATTTTTAGTATTTCTTTTTTTAAAACATATAATGGAGATAGATTTGGATATAATGGGTTTTTAGTGAATTCCTCTACTAGTTCCTACATATATGTTATTTCTCTTTTTTATTTTTTAAATGCGTATAAGCAGAAGCTTTTCTTTAAGCCTATTGGTGTTTTTATATTGATTGGCAGTTTATTGATTGGAACAAAAACTATTTATTTCTCTCTGTTTATTATAATTCTTTATTATTTAATAGTGTTTACAAAGAAAAAACAAGAAATCGTTCTTGTTTCTATTGGATTAATAGCACTAATAATTTTCGGATATTTAAGTTTTTTCCAATTTGGAATTTTTAATCGTATTAGAGTGAGCGATGGTTTTTTGACTACATTTTTATCTTATCGAAATTATAGTTTTATTAATGATACCTTACCTTATATTCAGATGAATTGGGGAGCTGTGAATTATTTATTTGGAGGTGTAAATGATTTTTCATTAAAATCTGAAATGGGATTTATTGATCTTATTTTCTTCTTCGGTATACTTGGAGCAATAATTTATATCTATTCATACCTAAAAGCATTTTTAAATTTTAAGATAGAAAAAATACCTGCTTTATTTCTTTTGGTATTAATTAGTATTATTTTTATTGCTGGAAATTTTTTCACATATTCTAATGTTGTTATATACTTATTGATTATTAGAGAGTCTTTTTGTGTGAAAACCGAATTTAATGATTTACAACCTATTTAAAGAAACTAAATGAAAATATCAGTAATAGGAACAGGATACGTCGGCTTAGTTACAGGAACATGTTTGGCAGAGACAGGTAACGAAGTTCTTTGTATAGACATAAATGAAGAAAAAGTAAAACAAATGCAAAAGGGTATAGTTCCAATCTATGAACCGCATTTAGACGTGCTTTTTGATCGTAATATAAAAGCCCAAAGACTTAAGTTTTCAACTTCACTAGAAGAAGGTATTGAGCATGGAGACATTATCTTTTTAGCATTACCAACTCCTGAAGATGAAGACGGTTCTGCAGATCTTTCATATGTATTGGGTGCAGCAAAAGATATAGGAAAACTTATAAAAGAGTACAAAGTTATAGTAGATAAAAGTACAGTACCTGTTGGTACAGCTGATAAGGTGACTGAGGTTATCGCAAAAGAAACTAACGTTGACTTTGATGTAGTATCAAACCCAGAGTTTTTAAGAGAAGGCTTTGCAGTTGATGACTTTTTAAAACCTGAGCGTATTGTAATTGGGTCAAGCTCTGAAAGAGCAACAGCTTTAATGCAAAAGCTCTATAAACCTTTTGTTAGATCTGGAAACCCTATTATAGTAATGGACGAAAAGTCTGCTGAGCTTACTAAATATGCTGCTAACTCGTTCTTGGCTACTAAAATTACTTTTATGAACGAAATTGCCAATTTCTGTGAAAAAGTTGGAGCAGATGTTGATATGGTGAGACGTGGTATGGGAACCGACTCTAGAATTGGTAAGCGATTCCTTTTTCCTGGAATAGGTTATGGTGGCTCTTGTTTTCCAAAAGACGTTAAAGCACTTCATAAGTCAGGGAAGGATAGTGATTACACATTTGATATTCTTAATTCGGTTATTAGTGTTAACAATACCCAAAAAACAATCTTAATACCTAAGATAGAATCATATTATAATAATGATATAAACGGTAAAACTTTTGCTGTTTGGGGATTAGCATTTAAACCAGAAACTGATGATATTAGAGAAGCACCTTCTATTTACATGATGGAAAAACTTCTTGCTGGAGGAGCAAAGCTTAATGTTTTTGACCCAGAAGCGATGCCTAATATTAAAAGAAAGTTTGGAGACACTTTAAATTATGCAAATAACATGTATGATGCAACAAAAGATGTAGATGCATTGATTATCTGTACAGAATGGAGTATATTTAGAACACCAGATTTTAATAAGCTTAAAAAAAACATGAATAGCCCTGTTATTTTTGATGGTAGAAATCTATATGATATTCATGAAATGAAAGGAGAAGGGTTTTACTATAACTCAATTGGCAGAGTTACTGTTAAATAATTTATGAAAAGAATATTAATAACAGGAGCTGCAGGATTTCTTGGTTCGCATCTCTGTGATAAATTTATAAACGAAGGATTTCACGTTATAGGAATTGATAATCTTATAACTGGGGACTTAAAAAATATAGAGCATTTATTTCCTCTAGAACATTTTGAGTTCTATCATCATGATGTTTCTAAGTTTGTACATGTGTCAGGTGAGTTAGATTATATTCTTCATTTTGCATCACCAGCAAGCCCAATAGATTATTTAAAAATCCCAATACAGACTTTAAAAGTAGGTTCTTTAGGAACACATAACCTTCTTGGATTAGCTAAAGCTAAAAACGCAAGAATATTAATTGCGTCAACTTCTGAAGTCTATGGAGACCCATTAGTGCATCCACAATCTGAAGGTTACTATGGAAACGTTAACACAATAGGTCCAAGAGGTGTTTATGATGAAGCTAAACGTTTTCAAGAATCTATAACAATGGCATATCATAGATTTCATGGTTTAGAAACGCGTATTGTAAGGATATTTAACACCTATGGACCAAGAATGAGATTAAATGATGGAAGAGTAATACCTGCTTTTATAGGACAAGCATTAAGAGGTGAAGATTTAACAGTTTTTGGAGATGGTTTTCAAACACGTTCATTTTGTTATGTAGATGACCAGGTTGAAGGAATTTATAAACTATTATTTAGCGATTACGTATATCCTGTAAATATTGGCAATCCTAATGAAATTTCAATTAAAGATTTTGCTGAGGAGATAATAAAACTGACAGGAACAAATCAAAAAATAATTTATAAACCATTACCTCAAGACGACCCGCTCCAAAGACAACCCAATATAGAATTAGCAAAAAAAGTATTAGGTTGGGAACCAAAAGTAGGTAGAGACGAGGGAATGAAACTAACTTTTGATTATTTTAAAGGTCTCACTGAAGAAGAACTCTATAAAAGTGAACACAAAGATTTTTCAAAACACATAAAACTATAATTTGAGCACGTTTAAACAAGGAAGATATTCAGGGTATTTAAGACCAATTTCTTACTTAATTGACTTAAGTATAGTAAATGGGTTGGCGGTATTTTACTTTTTCAAAAATATTATTGATCCCAATGTGTTTATTGTTGTTATATCGTTGTCATGGGTAATACTATCTATTTCTTCAAAATTCTATGATGTTTATAGGTATACTAGAGAGGTGACAATACTGTCATTAATTATCAGGCAACTTGTTTTGTTTTTTTTGATTATGCTCGCGTTTTCAGGATATAACAATGAATTGAACATTAAACCTAAACTGGTTGTTAGTTACACGTTTACGGTTTTTTTGCTTGTTACGATTTTTAAATTTGCTATATACTATTTACTACAAAAGTATCGAACAGCTTTTGGAGGAAATTATAGAAAAACAGTGATTTTTGGAGTCAACAAAAAAACCTTGGCTTTAGAAAATTTTTTCAACAAAAACCCTGAGTACGGATATGTTCACAAAAGAACGTTCTCTTTTAAAGAAAAAAAAGAAGTAAGTCTTGAGAAATATTTCAATTTTATTCTCGAAGAAGGTGTAGATGAAATATATTGCTCAATTTCAGAATTGACTAATAACCAGATAGGAGAAGTAATAGATTTTGCAGATAACAACTTGAAAATTTTAAAGTTTTTACCGGATAACAAAGAAATTTATTCAAAAAAATTGAAGTATGAATATTATGATTACATCCCGATTCTTTCATTAAGAAATATTCCTTTGGAAGATTCTATTAATATGGTGGTAAAGCGTATTTTCGATATTGTTTTTTCAGGCTTAGTAATAATATTTATCCTGTCTTGGTTAACGCCAATAATAGCGATACTTATTAAGCTAGAATCTAGAGGACCTGTTTTTTTCAAACAATCTAGAAATGGATTTAACTACACTGAATTTGACTGCTATAAATTTAGGTCTATGATGCCTAATAAAGATGCTCATTTACAACAGGCAACAAAAAATGACATGAGAGTAACAAAGGTAGGACGCTTTATACGTAAAACTAGTATTGATGAATTACCTCAGTTTTTTAACGTGTTGTTTGGAGACATGTCAGTAGTTGGACCAAGACCACATATGGTTAGCCATACAGACATGTATGCAAAGAAGGTTGACAAATTTATGGTTCGTCATTTTGTGAAACCAGGTATTACAGGTTTAGCACAAATAAGCGGATTTAGAGGAGAAGTAGAAACAGATAAAGATATTATCGGTAGAGTTAAATATGATATTTTCTATATTGAAAACTGGTCTATTTTCTTAGACCTTAAAATTATTTTCAAAACCTTTATGAATGCAGTTCAAGGTGAAGAAAAAGCCTATTAAACTATAGTTATTAATTCATTTAATTGCTTATTAAAATTAAAATGCTGTAATGCTGTTTTTTGGATTATTGTTTTAGAAGCGATTGTCAAATCTTCTTTTTTAATCTTGTTTAGAACAGAGTTTAAATCTTTATAATTACTAGATTCTGCTACCCAACCCAAGTTATAGTTTCTTATAACAGTTTCGCCTTCACCACCACCAAAATAAACCATAGGAAACCCTAAGCGAGCATATTCAAATATTTTGGAAGGCACTGACCCATAAATCCTATTAAGTAAAGGAATAATGGTTAAATCGTATTTTAAAAGCTCTTTATGAAGCAACTCTCTCGATATTTCTCCATGATAGATTATTGGCAAGTGAGGTTTTTTTGAAATAAAAGTTTTAATCTTTTCTTTTTCAGCTCCTGCACCATAAATATGAAACTCAATATTGCTATAATCTAGATGTTCACATAATTTATAAATACCTTGGGCTATCCCAAGCAAACCAGCATAAACCACTTTTATTTTTTCATTAGAAACAGCCTCTTCAATTGTTGGAGGATTAAAATCAGGAAAGTTTCTATAAAGGAAAACATTTTTACTAGGACATAAAGACGTAACATGCTTTAAAATCTCATTGCTTTGGCCTAAAACTAAATCGGCTTTCTTATAGTTGAAATGCTCAATTCGTTCCAAAATTCTATAACTAAAATTCTTTTTAAAAGCTCCTAATTCTAAGCCTGCAATAGGCCATAAATCGCTTACGTTTAAAATGAGTTTTCTCTTTTTTCGACGCAAAAAGAACATACATGTAAACGCAACAAGTAAAGGAGGAGACTGTACAATAACTTTGTTTGGGATTTTATTGCTTATAAAAAACCAGATTAAGCTAAAGCTATACGATAGCATTGCAAATAAACGTAGAATCTTGTTTTTAGAGTTGCTTGCATAAATCCATAAACGATGAATTTTGATATTGTTTTCGGTTGAAGTATGCCTGAATTTACCTTTATACGCGTCAAAAATTTTTCCTTTAGGATAATTAGGTAAAGGTGTGATTACCGAAACATTAAAATGATGCTGTTCTAAGCCATTTGCCAAATGAAAAATTCTATTAGAAGCAGCTCCTGTCTCAGGTGGAAAATAACTTGTTATGATAAGAATATCTGACACTATAAATTATAAATTTCAATGATATGATTTGCAATTCGCTGTGCTGCATTCCCATCCCAAAGTTCAGGAATTTGCCCTTGTTTCCAGTTGTTAGACAATAGGGCTTTAAACGCAGTTTCAATTTTTTTAGAGTCACTGCCAACCAACACATTAGTTCCAATATCACAGGTTTCAGGTCGCTCAGTGTTTTCGCGAAGCGTAATACAAGGGATATTCATAACTGTAGTTTCTTCGGTTATTCCTCCAGAATCTGTTAATACTCCCAAAGCATGTTTCACTAAGTAATTAAATTCCAAATACCCTAAAGGACTTATATAGTGCAAGTTTTCAAAGTTTAAATTGAGACCTTCCAATAGCTTTTTTGTTCTTGGATGAACAGGAAATACAATTGGATAGTCTTTTCCTAGAGTTACAATTTGGGTAATGATTGATTTTAATTGTTGCTCTTCATCAACATTACTTGGTCTATGTAGCGTTATCACAAGATATTGTTGGTTTTTTAAACCTAGCTCGTTCCAAATGTTGGGTTGTTTTAAGCGCGATTCGTTTTTTCTAAGCGTATCAATCATCACATTGCCTACAAAATAAATCTGCTCATTTTTTACACCTAAGTTTTTAAGATTGTCATTAGCTATTGTTGAGGTAGTGAAAAAATAATCGGTTAAACTATCAGTTACTATTCTATTTATTTCTTCAGGCATTGCCATATCACCCGATCGAATTCCAGCTTCAACATGCGCAACATCAATACCAGCTTTTTTGGCAACAATAGTACAAGCCATTGTTGAGGTAACATCACCAACAACTATTACGAGGTCACAAGGGTGTTGTGCTAGTTCTTTTTCAAAACCAATCATTATTCCTGCAGTTTGTTCAGCCTGTGAGCCACTTTTTACCTCAAGATTAACATCAGGAAAAGGGATGTTTAATTCTTCAAAAAACGTATCGCTTAAATTTTTATCGTAATGTTGACCTGTATGCACTAAACGAAAATTTATATTAAAACCTTGGGTTTGTTTTTGTTTTAAAGCCTCAAGAATTGGAGCTATTTTCATAAAATTAGGTCGTGCGCCAGCAACTATGGTAATGTTCATGTGTTATGTTTTACAAATGACGAAAACTGTTTCAATTTACCACTTTTTGTGCGGTTTAAAACGTCTTGTCGTTCAAAAATAATATGAAGCCCTTTTTCAAGATAAGTCTCCATTTCTACTTTAATTATCGCTTCTTTTTTAGCTGATAAAATGGTTTTACTTACGTAAATAACTTTAAAAGTATCACGTTGCAATTGCTCAATAATGAATTCTTTTACATTACCATCATTTTCAATAATACTTTTGGTGATGTAGTAAAAAGTTAATCCTGCAGCTTTTTTACCACTTGGTAAAATCGCAATGTCATTGGTTCTTCCAATAAGTTGTTTTAAAATAGGTGTTTTAGCTGTGCTTTCTTTTGAAAGGATGCCAATATCTCCAATATCATAGCGAATAAAAGGATGTGCTTTGTTGTATAATGAGGTAATGACTATTCTGCCTTCATTTCCGTTTGGTAATATGTTGTTTTCTTCATCTAAAATTTCAACAAACAAGGTTTCACTATTAACCTGCCATTGGTTGTTTTTATTTTCAAAAGCAATTAAATCTAATTCAGAAGCGCCATATTCGTTAATTACAGGAACACCGAACTGCGTTTCCATAAGTGTTTTATCATCTTCAAAAAGCATTTCAGAAGTTACAACGCAAGCCTTTAAACTTGGACAAACTGTAGTTAAAACCAACTGTTTTCGCTCTAAAAACTTTGCAAACTGAACAATTGAACTCGTGTAACCGTTAATGTAATCAAAGGAGGATGTTTTAAATTTTTTAAGGAAGTTTTCAAAAGCACCATCACTTAAATCAAAAACCGAAAACCGATAACGATGCCCTAACCAGTCTTTAAATCGTTCTTTATAATACCCTTTTTTATCTAATGGAATACCATAAAAACGCGCTTGCTTGGACTTGTTGAAGTCTAAACCAAACCATCCAAATCGATTTTGAATAACAGCCCATGTTAATGCATGTGAGAATTTATCTTTAGCAAACACAAAAGGGTCTCCAGAAGAACCAGAAGTTTTATTAATGTATACATTACCTTTACTAAAACCGTTTGAGAGCCTTTGCTCTAAGGGTTGCTGCAAATCACTTTTAGTCATTACAGGAATTGAATTCCAGTCTTCAACGGTAATGTTTTTAGATAAATTCTTGTAAAAGGGATTATGCTTTAAATGATAGCTAACAATGTTTTGTTTTTCTTGTTCAATGTAAGCCTTAAATTCGTTATCATTTTGTTGTTGAACAGCTTTTAAAACAGCTCTTGCCTTTTTAATAGGAAAACCGTTGAGTTGTAATGAAAGGTCAAATAAATTCAAACGAAAAGCATATTAGATGTTTTCTGTAAAATAATTATTTTTTGAGCGTAAAAGCAATTATTTTTGCGGCAAACAACACAAACTATGACAATTTTAATCCTAGGTTCTGGAGGAAGAGAACACACATTCGCTTGGAAAATAGCCCAAAGTCCTTTATGTAAATCACTTTATGTAGCTCCTGGTAACTCAGGAACTGCTGAAATTGCTCAAAATGTAAACATTGGAGTTACCGATTTTTCTGCTATTAAAACCTTAGTTTTAGAAAAACAAATTGACATGGTTGTTGTTGGTCCTGAAGACCCATTGGTACAAGGCGTTCACGACTTTTTTTTAAATGACGAAGCACTTAAACATATTTCTGTAATTGGACCTCAACAAGCTGCTGCTGAGCTTGAAGGCAGTAAGGAATTTGCAAAAGAGTTTATGATGCGTCACAACATTCCTACTGCTGCTTATCAAAGTTTTAATGCAAGTAATGTTGAGGATGGTTATGCGTTTTTAGAAACTTTAAATCCACCTTATGTATTAAAAGCAGATGGATTGGCTGCAGGTAAAGGTGTTTTGATTTTAAATGATTTGAACGAAGCTAAAGCCGAATTAAAAAACATGTTAGTTGATGCAAAATTTGGTAACGCAAGTTCAAAAGTTGTTATTGAAGAATTTCTTGATGGTATTGAATTGAGTTGCTTTGTACTAACCGATGGTAAAAACTATAAGATTTTACCAACTGCAAAAGATTACAAGCGTATTGGTGAAGGTGATACAGGTTTGAACACAGGAGGAATGGGAGCTGTATCTCCAGTACCATTTGCAACACCAGAGTTTTTAAGTAAAATAGAAGAACGTATTGTAAAACCAACTGTTGCAGGATTACAAAAAGATAATTTGCCATACAAAGGATTTATTTTTATTGGCTTGATTAAAGTTGGTGATGATCCTAAAGTCATTGAATACAATGTACGCATGGGAGATCCTGAAACCGAAGTAGTTTTACCACGATTAAAAAATGATTTAGTTGAAATTTTCCAAGCTATTTCAAACGAGACATTGCATACAATAGATATTGAAATAGACGAGCGTGCAGCAACAACTGTAATGTTGGTTTCTGGTGGTTATCCTGAAAGTTATGAAAAAGGAAAAGAAATCACAGGAATTGAAGCTATTACTGATTCAATACCTTTTCATGCTGGAGCAACTGTAAAAGATGAAAAAGTGGTAACCTCAGGAGGTAGAGTTATGGCAATAACGTCCTATGGAAACACGTATCAAGAAGCCATAAAAAAATCTTATCAAAATATAGAAAAACTACATTTTGATAAGATGTATTATCGAAAAGATATTGGTTTCGATTTATAAATATCTGTGAGCTGTAACGCTTTTGTCTTCTTCGTTGTTATTGTTGAATTTTTTAAGCTGACCCATCCAGTAAACAAATGCTACAAAACAAATTACCATAAAAATCCAGTTAAGACCATTTGCAGCCCACCAATTTTCTAATTCAAGTGCTCTTAAACCATCAAGTGGAGTAAATAATACATTTACAAATAAATCTTGTATTGCGTAAAAAAAATCTTTCATTGTGTATAAATTAATGCTCTTATATGAGCTTAAAAAGGATTATCAATATATTTACAAGGCAAATATACAAACATTATAAATGATTTCAAGTTTTTTTAGCAAAGCAAAACCAATACATTTTGCTGTTATAAGTGTCATACTATTGCTGGCTTTTACTCTAGCAAAAGTTTTTATGGCTAATATTTCAGGAAATTTTGTTGCTATTTTAAAGCAATTGCTACTTTTTGGAGTTGTTTTGTTATCGGTTTTTGTGTTTGATTTTGTTACAAGCAAAAACAATCTTACTAAAAAAAACAGCTATAGGATTTTGTTCTTTACGTTGTTTATGATAATGGTTCCGCAAACATTTTTAAACTCTAGTATATTGATTGCTAATTTGTTTGTCTTACTTGCTCTAAGAAGAATTATTAGCTTACGAAGTCAAAAAGAAATGAAAAAGAAACTTTTTGATGCTGCGTTTTGGATTAGTCTAGCAACGTTACTCTTTTTTTGGTCAAGCTTGTTTTATGTGTTAATATTTGCAGCACTATTTCTTTTTAGAATTACCGATATTAAAAACTGGATTATTCCATTAATAGGAGTGCTAACGGTTGCAGTAATAGTAGCTAGTGTACTAATAGCAACAGGTTATGACATATCCAACTATGTGACCTCTATAGATTATACAATAAGCTTAGACTTCACTAATTTAAATTCGGGTCAAATTATAATCGCTTCAACTATTATTTTGTCTTATTTCGTCTGGTCTTTGTTTTACTACGTTCGAAATATTAAAAACAAGGCAAAAAGTTTAAAACCATCATATTTTTTAATCTTAATAGCTACACTTCTTGCAGCGATTATCATTATCATTTCACCTATTAAAACAGGAGCAGAGTTTATTTTCCTTTTCGCTCCATTGTCTATTGTACTCACAAATTATATTGAAGTATCTTCTGAAAAATGGTTTAAAGAAGTATTAATTTGGATATTAATAATCACGCCTTTTGTAAGTCTAGTGCTGTAGTTTTGCTCCAAAAGCTAAATCTCCTGCGTCTCCTAATCCAGGAATAATATAACCTTTTTCGTTTAGTTTCTTATCAATAGTAGCAATCCACAAATGCGTGTTAATATTAAAATGTTGTGAAACATAATCAACACCTTCTTGAGCACCAATAACACTAACTAAATGCACATCTTTTGGAGTACCAAAAGGTTTCAAAGCTTCAAAAGTTGCAACCATAGATTGTCCTGTAGCAAGCATAGGATCTGCTAAAATAAGTGTTTTGCCTTCCAGGTCTGGACATGCTAAATACTCTACAATAATTTCAAAACTTTCAGGATTGTCTTTATGATGCCTGTAAGCCGAAATAAATGCGTTTTCAGCTTTATCAAAATAGTTTAACAAACCATTATGCAATGGCACACCAGCTCTTAAAATAGAGCATAACACAATATCATCATTAATCAACATAGTTTCTGAAGTGCCCAATGGAGTAGTGATAGATTGTGTTTTAAAATTAAGAGACTTACTTAATTCGTAACCCAAAATTTCTCCTGTTCGTTCAATATTTCTTCTAAATCGTAATGGGTCTTTTTGAATGTTTTCATCTCGCATCTCAGAGATAAATGTATTGAGTATTGAATTTTGAAGTGATAAATTATGGATGTGCATCTGCTTTGGTGTTTTTACAACTGTAAAGTTATTAAATAGGCTTATATTTGCAGTCATAAAAATACCATAATATGTTTTCAGATAAAGCCAACAGCATTTTTCAAGATGCTATAAACACGTACAAAATTAAAAATACCGTAGATCAACCATTTACTAACAAGTATGATAAAAACGAAGATGTCATTGCACATTTATTATACAGAAAATGTTGGATTGATACTGTACAATGGGCTTACGAAGATATTATTAGAGACCCAAATATCGATCCTGTTGATGCATTAGCTCTAAAACGTAAAATTGATGCTTCAAACCAAGATAGAACAGATACTGTTGAATATATTGACAGCTACTTTTTAGATAAATATAAAGATGTTACTCCAAAACCAGATGCTACGATAAATACCGAAAGTCCTGCTTGGGGAATTGATAGACTATCAATTTTAGCATTAAAAATTTATCACATGAATGTAGAGGCAACAAGAACTGACGCTAGTGATGCGCACAGAGCAGCTTGCCAAAAGAAGTTAGACGTACTTTTAGAGCAACGTGTAGATCTTTCTACCGCAATTGATACACTTTTAAAAGATATTGAAAACGGAGACAAGTACATGAAAGTGTATAAGCAAATGAAAATGTATAACGACGATGAGCTAAACCCAGTTCTTCGCGCTTCAAGTAAAAAATAAACTGTCACCTCGAGCGTGTCACTTCGAGCGGAGTCGAGAAGCCAGAGGTCTTAACTATGCCAAGACCAATTAAACACATACTCGTTATTCGTCTTTCAGCAATGGGAGATGTTGCTATGACAGTAAATGTGTTGCGTGCGTTTACACAACAATATCCTGATGTAAAACTTACTGTATTAACACGCGCTTTTTTTAAACCGTTTTTTAGAGATTTAAAAAATGTTAGCGTGTTTCATGCTGACGTAAAACATAAACATAAAGGCTTTTTAGGGCTTTACAAATTGTCTAAAGAGTTAAAAGCATTAAAAATAGATGCTGTTGCCGACTTGCATAATGTGTTGCGTTCTAATATTTTAAAAACGTTTCTCTTCGGAATAAAAACCGTACAAATAGATAAAGGTCGTGCTGAAAAGAAAGCCCTTGTTTCAGGGCAGGAATTCAAGCAACTTAAAACAACACATCAGCGATATGCTGACGTTTTTAAAACACTAGGATTTCCGATAGATTTATCAAACCCTAACTTTCCTGAAAAGAAGCCATTAAGTAAAAAAGTAATTGAAACTATTGGGAATGCGCAAAAAAAGCGTATTGGTATTGCGCCTTTTGCTGCACACGAAAGTAAGATGTATCCGCTTGATTTAATGCAAGAAGTGATAGAGCAACTTGCTGAAAAGTATACTGTTTTATTATTTGGTGGCGGAAAAAAAGAAATACAAACACTTACCTATTTTGAATCTCAAGAAAAAGGCATTATTAATCTAGCAGGAAAATTAACGCTTGATGAAGAGTTGGATGTTGTTTCAAATCTAGATGTTATGCTGTCTATGGATTCTGGTAACGCTCATATTGCTGCTATGTTAGGTATAAAAACCATTACAATTTGGGGTGTTACACATCCGTATGCTGGTTTTACGCCTTTTAACCAACCAGATGATTATGCCTTACTTGCCAGTAGAGAACAATTTCCTTTAATTCCAACGTCTATTTATGGGAATAAATATCCTGAAGGCTATCAAGATGCAGCTGGAAGTATTGCTCCGGAAACTATCATAAATAAAATAGAGTCTATTCTATAAAGTCATTACGAGGCTTTAGCCGAAGCAATCTCACCAAAACCAATAAAACCATTCTTCTACATTTGTTTTTATAATAAACTGGAAACCAAACACTTAAAAACTATTTTCAAAATCCTAACCCATAAGGTTAGGTGCTATATGGTTCGTTACAGATAGTTTTAGCTTATAAAATTTAACGCTATTAACCTAAAATGAACCATTATGAAAAAAACAGTACTTTTTTTTGCACTAATTATTTTTAGTTTCAAGCTACATTCACAAGTAGTGAACATTCCAGATGCTAATTTCAAAAGCTATCTTATTGGAGAACCTAACATCAATACCAATTCTGATGATGAAATTCAAGTAACAGAAGCTGAAGCCTATACAGGGTATTTGGCCTGTAATAATTTGGGTATTGCAGACCTTACAGGAATAGAGGCTTTTATTAACATTACGGAGCTTTATGTAAACGATAACAACTTAAGTACTATCGACCTATCTAGCAATGTTGATTTGCATACACTTTTTTGTAGCAGAAACATGCTTACAACATTGGATGTAAGTAACAATACCGCTTTAATTTCTTTACAATGCGATGACAACCAATTAACAACGTTGGATATAAGCAACAACACATCTTTAATGGCTTTGTATTGTCATATAAATAGTATTACAACTTTAGATGTAGGAAACAATACGGCTTTACAATACTTATCGGTTCGCGAAAACCAGCTTACAACTTTAGATGTGAGCAACAATACCTCATTGATAAGTTTAATTTGTTCTGTAAACAACCTAACCACCTTAGATGTAAGTAACAATACAGCATTGACCCTTCTTGAATGTGGTCAAACAGGACTCTCTACGCTAGATGTAAGTAATAATACCGCTTTGGTACATTTAGATTGTCGCAGTAACAATTTAACAACACTTGACGTAAGCAATAATCTAGCCTTGGATAGATTGGATTGCTATGTTAATAACTTGACGGAATTGGATGTTTCTGCAAACACAAACTTAACCACATTGTGGTGTAGCAACAATGATTTAACCAGTTTAAATGTTGCCAATGGATCTAATGAAAACATTACTTATTTTAATGCAACAGCAAATCCCGATTTAACTTGTATACAAGTAGACGATGCAGCATACGCATCTACCAATTGGACCAATATTGACTCTACAACCAGTTTTAGCGAAGACTGTAGTACAATGAGTATTACAGATTTCAGCAAGTATGATCTTTCCATTTATCCTAATCCAGCTAAAGACATACTGTATGTAGCTCACAACAATCAAATAGTGCAATATAGTATAGCATCCATAACTGGTCAGCTTATGAAAAAAGGAGCTTTAACATCAAACGTACATCTTAATAAGCTTCCAGATGGTGTTTATGTTCTCTCATTATATACCATTGATGGTCATAAAATCATCAAAAAAATCATTAAAGATTAACCTCAAAAAACATTAACCTAAAATTTATTTAAAATGAACACACTGATTAATAATTATAAACTGTACCTTGTTGTAACATTAGTAACCTTATTTATTTCCTGTTCTAGTGATGATGAATCTCCAGAACCAATACCAGAACCAACCACTGCCGAACTTTTAGCAAACAAATGGTATTTTGTAAAAGTTGTTGACAATACAACAACACCTCCAACAGAAACAATTTTGGACGACTGCCAGCAAAACGGTTATCTAGAATTTATGGAGGAAGGCTCACTTGTACAAGAACAATTTTATCTTGATGGTTCAAGTTGTACATCTAGTGGCCCGGATAATTTAACATATATCTTAAGCGAGGATGAGAGTCAAATTTCCATGACATTTGAAAACAACTCAACCACAATAGCACTTATTGATGTTTTAACAGAAACAGAATTGGTCATTACAAGCTATGATGGGAAAAATGAAATTCATTTTGTTAGGTAAAACCTACGTCTTCGCAGTTGATATTTCAATCCGTCATTACGAGGAGTGAAGAACGAGCGATGTGTCAATCTCATCAACAAGTCTTCTTTTTTGATTTTTTGTAATTCACTTTAAATCAGAATGTTAAAAGCTATTTTAAAAATCCTAACCCATAAGGTTAGGTGCTAAAAGATGCATTTTAGGTAGTTTCAACACAAAATTTTAAAACGCTATTAACCTAAAATCAAATCACAATGAAAAAATTAGTTTTATTACTGATATTCCTCACCGCAGGAATCACGTTCGCACAACAAGGCATCAATTACAAAGCGCTTATTAAGGACGGTTCTGGCAACGTGGTTGCCAACGACCTTATTCAAATTGAATTCACCATTCTACAAGGTGCAGCCCAAACCAACGTCTATCAAGAAAGTCACGCACCAACAACCGATGCCAATGGCATTGTTATCGTAAACATTGGTGATGGCACACCCATTTCAGGTAGCTTTAACGCTATAGATTGGGCAGCAGACGACCACTACCTAAACGTACAGATAAACACAGGTGGCGGGCTTACCGATATGGGGACAACACAATTTATGGCAGTGCCTTATGCCAAACAAGCCGAAACCGCTACCACAGCAGCCAATGTAACTGGTCTGGAAACCTTGGACGAAGGCAATGGCATAGGCTACCGTTTGGTAGGTAGAAACCCTAGTTATTATGGCAACATAGGTCTTGAAGCTGTAGATGTAAGCCAAAGCAATACCACTGGCGACTCTGGTGCTACTGGCGATTATGCCTTTGCCTCTGGACGCCAAGTCTTGGCGTCTGGACGTTACGCTATGGCAAACAATTATGGCAATACAGCCTCTGCCGATTATGCCACGGCTTTTGGTTACATTACCTCTGCCGATGCTTATGCGGCTTTGGCTTTGGGACAGCGCAACGTAGGTGGTGGCAACCCAACAGCTTGGGTACAGACCGACCCACTTTTAGAAGTAGGTAATGGTTTTGGAAGCACTTATAGCAATGCCTTAACCATTTTAAAAAACGGAACCGTAACAGCACCCAGTTTTGATATAGCAGAAATTACCGACCCCAAAGCTTTGATTACCAAAGAGTATTTAGAAAACACAGCCGTGGTTGCCACAGGGTTGGAAGCTATAGATGAAGGCAATGGCATAGGTTGGCGCTTGATAGGACGAAGCCCGACTATTTATGGCAATATTGGTAATGATGCAGTTGATTTAAGTTTTAATAATGTTCCTGAACGTGAGGGAGCAACTGGAAGTCATTCAGTTGCAATGGGAACAAATACAGAAGCTTCGGGATCACGTTCTACAGCAATGGGTTTTTATAGTCTGGCATCAGGAAATTATTCTACAGCAATGGGAAGTCATCCAGAAGCATCAGGATCACGTTCTACAGCAATGGGAAATAGTACAACAGCATCAGGTAGTTTTTCTACAGCAATGGGAACTGGCACAACAGCCTCTGGAGAGTATTCCACTGCAATGGGAAATAGTACAGAAGCATCAGGTAATGGTTCCACAGCCATGGGAGCTAATTCTACGGCTTCAGAATTATATTCCACAGCAATGGGATATGCTACAACAGCATCAGGAAGTTCATCCACTGCAATGGGAGGTAATACAGTTGCATCTGGAGCCATATCAATAGCAATGGGAACTGAAACAAAAGCAGAAGCCCAAATTTCAACAGCAATAGGTAAATATAACATTGGTGGCGGTAATCCAACATCTTGGGTAGCTACAGACCCTTTGTTTGAAGTTGGGAATGGAAACTCTACTACTAGACAAAATGCGTTAACTGTACTTAAAAATGGTAATATGGGTATTACCACCAACACACCAACCACTAAATTGCACATTACAGGTGGTACAGATGCCTCTTATACCAATACCTCTGGGTATATGGTTTTGGGTGATGTTACTGGTGTTAATATGGTAATAGACAACAACGAGATTATGGGCAGAAACAATGGTGCGGCTTCCCCTATTTTTTTACAAAACGATGGTGGCGATGTCTATGCTGGTGGTGCTGTGGTACACAGTAGCGACCGCAGGTTAAAACGCGATATAGAAACCCTGCAATATGGTTTAACCGAAGTCTTGCAATTGGCACCTAAACAATACTACTGGAAAAACCGTGGTGAGCAAACCCACAAATCGTTAGGCTTGATTGCGCAAGAAGTACAACCCATTATGTCTGAACTGGTACACACAGCCAATGACGAAAACAACACCTTAAGCGTGAGCTACACCGAATTGATTCCAGTATTAATCAATGCCATACAAGAGCAACAGGAAATTATAGAAAGTTTGCAGACCACAGTAAACAGCAAACAGTCGCAATTAGGACAACTTGAAAATGATGTCGCCGAATTAAAGGTTTTGGTAAATCAGTTAATTACTAATAATAAATAAAGATAGTAACGTCTTTGTGAGCTGTCAGACTTAGCTCGCCTGCACTGAGCGTAGTCGAAGTGTCGAAGTCAAAACAAAGCAATCTTATTAATAAGGCATCCTGTCATTCTGAATGAGGCACGAATGAAGAATCTCAATTTTTAATTAAATAGCTTCTTCGTCTTCGATTTCAAAGAGATTGCTTCACCCTAAAGGGTTCGCAATGACGATAAATTTTAAAAAACTAATAAAAATGAAACACATACTATCATTAATAATTGGTTTAAGCTGTTTTTTAACCCAAGCCCAAACCATCGAAAAATTTTCCATAGACAATGGAGGCGCAAGTATAACCAATGGAAACATCACCTTGCTTTACACCATTGGAGAAGTAAACATACAAGAATTGAATGCAGGAAACATTTTACTGTCCGAAGGATTTATCAATTCCAACTTTGGCGAAACCTTAAATATTACAGAAGTAAATCCAATAGAAAATCAATTACTGTTGTACCCAAATCCAGCAGAAGAGGTGTTTTATGTATCCAGTTCGGAGCCTATAATACAACTCACCCTTTATGACGTATCTGGAAAACAAATAGCCAAAACCAATGCAACACAAATGAAGGTTGAACATTTATCGGCAGGTGTCTATTTTGTTAAAATAAGCACAGAAATCAATCATACTATAAAACGTTTGGTGGTAAAATAGTACATCATTACGAGGAGAGAAGCATGAACGACGAAGTAATCTCATGAATAAGAGTTACAAACAAACAGATTGCTTCGCTTCACTCGCAATGACGATACAACATTGACACAAACAAAAACTTACCATTGTGTAAGTAACGAAGTAATCTTTAGGTTAATAGCAATACAACTTATTAGATTGCTTCGTTTTTTAGTATATTTATTGGGTTCAAAATCACAATGATACCTAAAACCCAACCAAATGACTCGTCTACTTTCAAACTATGTTTTAAAAAATATTACATGTATTCTGCTATTAAGTTTTTCTGTATTTACGTTTTCACAAAACCATCAAGAACAAGTAGAACAAGCCCTAAAAACTTTTGAAACAACAGAAAATCCAAGTGATGGCATTAAAAATTTACTACAAATAAAAGACATAGTTGCGCAAACTTCAGATTCGCTTCAAGGACAATATTATTTAAATTTGGGTATAGCCTATGGGCAAATAAACAATGCCGATTCTTCATTTTGGTATCTAAACAAAGCCGAAAAATTGGCGAAAAGCACAGAGTCTAATTTCTTGTTGGCAATGATTAACAATACGCGAGGCTTGGTGTATATGGGAAAATCTGAACACGAAAAATCTGTGGAAGCCTATCAAGAAGTCATGAAACTTGCCGAAGGGAAAAATGACCCAAAACTTAACGATGTATTGAGTAAAACCTATGGCAATTTGGGAGGTGTGTATTTTCAGCTTGGGCAAATGGATAAAGCTTTGGAAACAACCAAAAAATGTTTGATGTTATCTGAAACCCTAAAAGACACTACAGATATGGCGTTAAACCATTTGCGTTTGGCAATGGTGTACAACAATATGGATCAATTGGATGATGGTATTACCCATTTAAGCGAAGCACGACGTTTTTTTAAGGATTTAAACAATACCACAATGTTGGTGCATGCCGAAAATAGCCTGGGTAAGGTTTTTGAAAAGAAGGGACAATATGATGTGGCTTTCAAACATTATGAAACGGCTCATAATTTGGTAAAATCTGTTGGCGAGCAAGAAGAATATGCATCGACTTTATTGGCAATGGGTAAGATTAGCCTTAAGCAATCCAAACTGAAATCTGCTGAAAGGTATGCTCAAGAAGCTTTGACCTTTTCCACCACACACGGTTTCGCCAATAGTGAAAAAAGCGCTTACGATTTGTTGTACCAGTTGGCTTTGGAAGGAGGTAACTTTAATCAAGCATTGGGTTACAGGAACACTTATATAAAACTAACCGATTCGTTAAACAGTGTAGAGGTAAAAGCGCGAGTTGCCGATTTGGAAACCCAATACGAAACCGCCAAAAAGGAACAGGAAATTCAGAAGCTTACTTATGAAAGTCAGTTAAAAGATGCTACATTGGCCGAAGCTAGAAATGCACAAATAGCTATTGGCGTTGGTGCCGTTGCAGCTATTATACTACTGCTCGTTATTTTTATAGCTAGACAAAAAAAGCTAAAAGCCGAACGCGAAGCACAAGCATTACAGGTAGAAGCTTTGCAAAAACGGTTTTTGGAGCTGCATAGTAGTCCGTCGGAATTATCGGTAGAATTGGATATGGACGACCTAAACAAAAAACTGCATACAGCACTAACCGAACGCGAGTTTGAAGCTTTAAAATTGTGTGTGGCAGGAAAATCCAATTCAGATATTGCCAACCAGCTTTTTATATCGGTAAGTACCGTAAAATTTCATTTACGCAATGCCTACAGTAAATTGGGTGTAAACAACAGAAAAGAAGCCTTTCAATTTATGTTGAAGTCTGTATGATATAGCGTCATTGCGGGATCGAGCGTAAAGAAAATGTCCAGTGGATATTTTTAGCGAAGAGGCCAGCTAGCGCATTGGCTGAACGACGAAGCAATCTCACAAATATTTTTGATTTCGTCTTCGATTTCGATTTCAAACATGCTTCATTCCGTTGCACTTCATTCGCAATGACGAGTTGCGTTTTATCAAATTCGATTTCAGCTTCAACTTCAGTTTCGATTAAATATCATCATAATCCACAACAATTGTAGGTGTTGTTGGATGCGCTTGACACGTTAAAATTAAGCCTTCAGCAACTTCATTATCGGTTAAAATATTATTTTGACGCATAGTAGCTTCGCCTTCTTTAATTCGCGCTAAACAACTGCTGCAAATTCCGCCTTGGCAAGAATATGGTGCATCTAAATCTTCATCTAAAGCCGCTTCAAGAATAGATTGTTTTTGAGACATTTCAAAAGTTGCTTCTTCATCATCAACAATTACAGTGATTTTTGTTTGTCCTTCGCCAATTGAACTATTATCAACTTCGGTTGGTTTTGCAGCTTTAAAAAGTTCAAATAAAATTCGGTCTTTTGCTATTCCGTTTTCGGTTAATACATCTTTAACGGTGTGAATCATAGCTTCTGGACCACATAAATACACAGCATCAACATCTATGTTTTTATGTTTGTTTTTCATAACATAATTCACTGTGCTTTTTTCTATTCTACCAAAAATAGCATCATCTTCATCAGCTTGACTAAACACAAATTGGATAGAAAAACGCTCGCTGTATTTATGCTGTAGTTCTAAAAGTTCGTTTAGAAACATGGTGTCTTGTGTGGTTTTGTTCCCGTAAACCAAAATCACTTCACTATGAACTTCTTCTTCTAGAGCACATTTTATAATACTTAATATAGGAGTAATACCACTTCCAGCAGCAAACGCAGCAATGTTTTTGGTTTTTTTATCATTAGGAACAAATGTAAAATGTCCTTTTGGTGGTGCAACATCTATAGTATCTCCTGCTTTTAATACATTATTTGCATAGGCAGAAAATGTACCGTCTTTTACCTCTTTTACAGCAACTTTTATCTCACCACTTTTAGGCGATGAACACAAGGAGTAATCACGACGTACTTCGTTACCATTTAAGGTAGTTCTCAACGTAATGTATTGTCCTGCCGTAAACGAGAATTCGCTTTTTAATGTTTCAGGAATATGAAAACTAATAGTTACAGATTTATTAGTTTCTCTTTGTATATCTTTTATGGTGAGTTTATGAAATTGCGCCATGAATTATTTTTTTACAAAAGTAAGAAAAGCTGTTAGGAATTAAGTTTTGATTGTAACAAAAAGTGTTTTAATATTACTAACAGTTTAAACCAATCTTTAAAAAATGAAATTAAAACACTTTTTAAATCTTGAGTGGAAACAATACTTTAGATCATCGTATTGGCAAAAAAGTATGGCGTTAAATATTTTACTTGTATTCTTTGCCTTGTACTTTGTAGTAATGTTTTTGATAGTAGGAGTAGCAATTTATCCGATTCTAAAAGACCAATTTCCAGATCAAGATCCTCTTTTCATTGTTAATAGTTATATTTTTTATTGGATTATAGTCGATGTGCTCATGAGGTTCTTTTTTCAGAAACTACCAGTAATGAGTGTTAAACCTTTATTGACATTGCCTGTTAAACGCAGTAAGGTGGTAAACTATGTGTTGGGGAAATCTGCTTTTTCTTTTTTCAACTTTTTACCAATGTTTGCTATTATTCCTTTTGGGATAATGCTGTTAATAAACGACTACCCAACTGTTTCTGTCCTAGTTTGGGTGCTAACGATACTTTGTATAACGCTAATTATTAATTTTCTAAATTTTATTTTAGAAAGTTTTTCAGCTGAAACCGAATTGTCTTTTCTTCCGGTAATTGCAATTTCAGGAGGGTTATTTGCTTTAAACTATTTCAACATTATTTCGTTTACCGATTTAGTAGCGCAAGCAGTAAATGGTGTTTACAACAATCCTGTTTTATTGTTAGTTCCGATATTGATTTTGATAGCATTGTATGTAGTAAACTTTAAAATGCTGAGAAAAAAACTGTTTTTAGATAGCTCATTAAAATCAAATGTTAAAGAAGTAAATTCTTCTAATTTGGAGTGGACCAGAAAGTTTGGTGACTCAGCACCTTTTATGCAGTTAGATTTACGTTTAATTTGGAGAAATAAGCGTCCGCGTTCTTCGGTATTTATTTTAATTATTGGATTGTTGTATGGGTTGTTTTTCTATCCAAATCCAACCTATAGCGAAATGCCTTGGATTTTTGGTTTTGTAGGCATTTTTGTAACGGGAATTTTCTTAATCAATTTTGGACAATTCGTTCCTGCTTGGGATAGTGGCTATTACAAAATGTTAATGAGTCAAAATATTCAATACAAACAATACCTTAAATCTAAGTTTAATTTAATGGCTTTTAGTGTGGTTGTTATGCTTGTATTGAGTATT